>DASQFO010000001.1:0-5878 GCA_035633095.1 Allosphingosinicella sp.
ATTTTCGCTTCCTTGCTCGGCCTCGCCGGCGTGGTCGTGATCCTGGGCGGGCAGGCGGAGGCGCATATGGGGCCCGACGCTTTCCAAGGCGCGATGGCGATTCTCGTCTCGGCGGTGCTCTATGCCTGGAACATCATCCTGATGCGCCAGCAGGCGCTGGCGGCCAAGCCGGCCGAGATCGCCTTCTTCAGCAGCCTCATCGTCACCCTCTGCTATCTGATTATCGCGCCCTTTTTCGCCGAGGTCCCGGCCGTAGGTCAGTTCCCCGCCATCCTCGCCGCCGCCGCGCTCGGCCTTGCCTCGCTAATGCTGCTCTCCTGGGCCTATGCGCGGGCACAGGCCCAGCACCTGGCTCCGGTCGAATATACGGCCCTGGTCTGGGCGGCCCTGTTCGGCTTTCTCTATTTCGCCGAGTCGGTGCGGCCGCTGACCATGACCGGCGCGGCGATGATCGTCGTCGCCTGCTACATCGCGACCCGCCGCCGGCCCTCGCCGGTAGCCGACGTAGAGGCCGCGATCTGATGGCCTGGTTTTGGCTCATCCTGGGCGGCCTGTTCGAGATCGGGTTCACCACCTCGCTGCGCCATGTCGACGGCTTCAGGAACCTGCCCTGGACCCTGGCCTTCCTCGCCTCGGTCGCGATCAGCATGGCGCTGCTCGAAGTCGCCGCGCGGACGATACCGATGGGCACTGCCTATGCGGTCTGGGGCGGGATCGGCGCGATCGGAACGGTGATGGTGGGCATGCTCTGGTTCGGCGAGCCGGCGACGACTTTGCGCATGCTCTTCATCCTCGGCATCGTCGGGTGCATCGCCGGACTCCGGCTGACCGCGTGAGCATCGACGAGGGCCTCTACGCCTGGACGCAGGAGGCGCTGGAGCCGCTGGGCACCGTGACGATGCGCAAGATGATGGGCGCGGCGACGCTCTATCTCGACGGCGTCATCTTCGCGGTCCTCGACGAGACCGAGCTCTGGTTCAAGTCCGACGCCGAGAGCAATCACATCTGGGATGCCGAGGGCTGCGATCGCTTCACCTTCACCGGCAGCGACGGCAGGACCGAGACGATGAACTATCGGCGCGCGCCGGCCGACGTCTATGACGATGCCGAAGCGATGCAGCGCTGGGCGGTGCTGGCCCGCGAAGCCGGCACCCGCGCCGCCTCGACCAGGAAGAAGCGTTAGGGCCCGAGTACGGGCCCTAGCGCGCGTCCGGCGGTTCCTTCGCCTCGCAAAGCTGCTAAGGGCGCGGCGATGAGCAAGGGTCCGCAGAAGGTCCGGGGCACCCAGGACATCTGGGGCGAGGACGCCGACCGCTTCAACGCGGTCGTGGCGGCGTTCGACCGCGTGCGCCGGCTCTATGCGTTCAGCCGAGTCGAGACGCCGGTCTTCGAAGCCACGGAAGTTTTCGCCCGCTCGATCGGCGAGACCAGCGACATCGTCTCCAAGGAAATGTACACCTTCCCGGATCGCGGCGGCGACCTCCTGACGCTTCGGCCGGAATTCACGGCCGGCATTTGCCGCGCCTATCTCTCCGAAGGTTGGCAGCAGCACGCGCCGATGAAGCTCGCCACCCACGGCCCGGTCTTCCGCTACGAGCGCCCGCAAAAGGGCCGTTTCCGCCAGTTCCACCAATTGGACGCCGAGATCATCGGCACGGATTCCCCCGCCGCCGACGTGGAATTGCTCGTTCTCGCCGATCAGCTGTTGCGCGAGCTCGGTATTTCCGACGCGGCGACGCTGGAACTCAACACTTTGGGCGACGCGGCGACGCGCGACGCATGGCGCGCGGCCCTCGTCGCGCATTTCGAGGCGCATCGTGGCGATCTGTCCGAGGACAGCGTCGATCGGCTGACGCGCAACCCGCTCCGCATTCTCGACAGCAAAGATGCCAAGGACCGCCCAGTCGCCGAGGCGGCGCCGGGGATCGACGCTTTTCTCACCCCCGAAGCCGCCGATTTCTTCGCGCAAGTCACCGCCGGCCTCGACGCGGCGGGGGTCGCCTGGACGCGCAACGCGCATCTCGTCCGCGGCCTCGATTATTACCGCCACACCGCCTTCGAGTTCGTCACCGACCGGCTCGGCGCGCAGGGCGCGGTGATCGCCGGCGGCCGCTATGACGGCCTGATCGAGAGCCTCGGCGGCCCGCACACCCCCGCCGTCGGCTGGGCGGCGGGGATCGAGCGGCTGGGGATGCTGATCGAGGCGCCTCCCGCTGAGCGCTTAGATTTGGCCATCGTTGCAGACTCAGCAGACGCTGAGCAACTGTCCGTGGAGGTTGCAGCCCTAGTGCGGCAGGCTGGTCTCTCGGCTGCGTTGTTCGACTATGGAAAGGTCCGCAAGCGATTTGACCGTGCGTCGGAAACTGGAGCCGCCGCCATTCTCGCCCTGTCGCGCGCACAGGGAGCTCCTGATGATCACTTTCTTATTCGCTGGCGACCGGCCGACTTGATGAACACATACGATCTCAAGAAGCAGATCGAAGGCATTCTCGGGCAGCGATTCAGATTTGATAATCCCCGGGAACTGATTGTGGGTTGGGCGGAAATAAGCCGCCTTCCTGAAGCCAGATGACCCAGATCTCGGCCGAACGCATTGCCGCCATCGAGGCGCGCAAGGAGGAGCTGCAGCAGGCGATGTCGGCGCCCGATCTGGCGCCCGACGCCTTCGTCCAGCTTTCCAAGGACTATGCCGAGATTCTCCCCGTCGCCGAAGCCGCACGGGAGGTGAGGACTTTGCGCGCGGAGATCGGCTTGCTGGCGGAGATGCTGACCGATCCCAGCGACGACATCCGCGCGCTCGCGGTCGAGGAGTTGGCCGATCTCCAGGCCCGGCTGCCCGAGGCAGAGCGCGCGCTGGCCCTGAAGCTCTTGCCCCGCGACGCCGCCGACGATCGCCCGGCCATGCTCGAAATCCGGGCCGGTACCGGCGGCGATGAGGCCGCGCTCTTCGCCGGCGACCTCGTGCGCATGTACCAGCGTTATGCCGAGGCCCGGGGCTGGCGCTTCGAGATGATCTCGGCGAGCGCGTCGGAAGTGGGCGGCTTCAAGGAGGCGATCGCGTCTGTCTCCGGCCAGGGCGTGTTCGCGCGGCTGAAGTTCGAAAGCGGCGTCCACCGCGTCCAGCGCGTGCCGGTCACCGAGAGCGGCGGGCGGATCCACACCTCGGCGGCGACCGTCGCGGTGCTGCCCGAGGCCGAGGAGGTCGACGTCCAGATCGACGACAAGGATCTTCGCATCGACGTCTACCGCTCCTCGGGTCCCGGCGGCCAGTCGGTCAACACCACCGACAGCGCGGTCCGGATCACCCACCTCCCCACCGGTCTGGTCGTCATCCAGCAGGACGAGAAGTCGCAGCACAAGAACAAGGCCAAGGCATTGAAGGTCCTGCGCACCCGGCTCTACGAGCTCGAGCGCGAGCGGCTCGCCTCCGAGCGCGCGGGCGCGCGCAAGTCGATGGTCGGCTCGGGCGACCGCTCCGAGCGCATCCGCACCTACAATTTCCCGCAAGGACGCGTCACCGATCACCGTATCAACCTGACCCTCCACCGCCTCCCCGAGATCCTCGAGGGTCAGCTCGACGAGCTGATCGGCGCCCTGACCTCCGAGGACGAGGCCGCGCGGCTGGCGAGCCTCGATGAGAGTGCGTGAAGCCCTTGCCGCCGCCGCCGCGCGGCTGGGCGCGGTCGGCGACACGCCGCGCCTCGACGCCGAGCTCCTGATGGCGCACGCGCTCGAGGTTTCGCGCGAGGAGATGTTTCTGAATCAGCTGGATGCAGAGGCACCGGCGCGATTCGAGAGCCTGGTCCTGCGCCGTCTCGCGCACGAGCCGGTCGCCTACATCACCGGCCGCCGCGCGTTCTGGACGGTCGAGCTCGAGGTCGGCCCCGGCGTGCTCATTCCCCGTGCCGACAGCGAGACCCTGATCGAAGCGGCGGTCGCGCATTTCGTCGATCAGGGGCCGCGCCGGATCCTCGATCTCGGCACCGGGCCGGGGACGCTGTTGCTGGCCGCGCTCGACCAGTGGCCCGGCGCCACCGGGATCGGCGTCGATGCTTCGGAAGACGCCCTGGCCTATGCCCGCCGCAACGGCGCCCGCCTCGGTCTCGCGGGCGCCGAGTTCAGGCTCGGCGACTGGGACCAAGGCCTCGACGAGCGCTTCGACCTCATCTTGTGCAATCCCCCTTATGTCGAGGCCGGCGCGGGCCTGCCGCCCGAAGTCGCCGATTGGGAGCCCGACGGCGCACTCTACGCGGGCGCGGACGGCCTTGCCGCCTATCGCCGGCTCGCGCCCGCTTTTGCCCGCTTGCTCGCCCCCGGCGGGATCGCTTGCCTCGAAATCGGCGCGGGCCAGGAAGATATGGTGAGCGCACTCTTCGCCGCGCAAGGTTTCACGACAGAGTCACGAAGGGACCTCAGAGGGATCGTGCGATGCCTCGTTCTTCGGCCTGATCGGGATTAATGCTTTTTTACTTGGATTTGGCCGCGCGCCTGTCTACATAGGGGTCAGGGACGGGGCCGACCACAGCAGAGGATGCGTGAGGGCCTGACGTCGCCGACCCCCGATTGCTTGATCGCTTGCGAGAAGCCGTTTCGGAGAGGTGGCAGGAGTCGCGATTGCGGCCTTTGCCTCCGGGGTTGAGCAGAACAAGCGGCCGGGACGGGCCCGGCCGGTAGGGGCAGAGTAGAACCACCCTTGGTGAGGATTTTCGTTTGATCAACAATCGACAAGGCGGGCGCAGGCGCGGCCGCGGCGGGAGCGGCGGCGGCGGTCCGCCGCGGAGCAACAATCCCGGCCCCGGCAACCGCCAGGACAATCGGCAGCGCGGCAATGCCGCCCAGCTCCTTGAGAAATACAAGGGTCTCGCGCGCGACGCGCAGATGCAGGGCGACCGCGTCCAGACCGAGACCTTCCTCCAATATGCGGACCATTATTTCCGCGTCCTCAACGAAAGCCGCGTTCGCTACGAAGAGCAGAATCGTCAGCGCACCGATTATGCCGACGAGGACGAGGGCGAGGACCATGAGGGCGCCCGCGAGGCGGTCGAGCGCGACATCGACGACGAGCCGGAAGGCCGCGACGAACCCCGCGACGAACCCCGCCACGAACCCCGTCACGAACCCCGTCACGAGGCGCGCGACGATCGCTCCGACCGCAACGGCGAGTTCCGGAGCCGCCGCCCGCGCGGCCGCGGCGCCGCCGAAGCGGACGAGGATGGCCAGGACGAGCGGATCGCGCTCGACGTGCTGCCGCCCGCCATCGCCCCCTTGTCGGGCGACGGCGGGGAGGAGCCGGCCCGCGCGCCGCGCGCCCGCCGCCCCCGCCGCCCGCGCACCGACGACGAGGATATCGCGCCCGCCGCCTAGCGGGCGCGATCGCCAGCCGCCGAGCGCGCGCTTCGGCTTGGAGCCCGGGCGACTTCTTCATTGATTTGAAAGCTATAGTGGCACAGGCTTCCCCCTGAGATTTAGGGGGATGTTTTCATGCGTGCTTTGCTGTTGCTCGCGACCTTTCTGAGCGCGCCCGCGCTGGCCCAGATCAGCGCCGAGATTCCGCCGCCCACGCAAAGCGCGCAGGGCGAGGTCGCGGTCACCATATACAACAACAATCTGGCGCTGGTGCAGGACCGCCGGCAGGTCGATTTGCCCGCGGGCCGCTCGCGCCAGGAATTCCCCGACGTCTCGGCGCAGATCCGGTCCGAGACGGTGACCCTGACCGGCGCCGGCATCGGCATCGTCGAGCAGAATTTCGATTTCGACCTGCTCTCGCCCCAGGCGCTGATGCAAAAGGCGGTCGGCGAGACGATCACCCTGGTGCGGGTCAACCCGGCGACCGGCGCCGAGACCCGCGAGCGGGCGCGCGTGCTCGCGGCCAATGGCG
>DASQFO010000002.1:0-3268 GCA_035633095.1 Allosphingosinicella sp.
GCTGGAGGTGATCCCGCGCCAGTGGAAGGTGATCCAGACCGTTCGGGAGAAGTTCACCTGCCGGGACTGCGAGAGGATCACCCAGCCGCCCGCGCCGTTCCACCCGACGCCGCGCGGATGGGCGGGGCCGAGCCTTCTCGCCATGATCATCTTCGAGAAGTTCGGCCAGCACCAACCGCTGAACCGCCAGGCCGAGCGCTATGAAAGGGAGGGCGTCGATCTCAGTCTTTCGACGCTGGCCGACCAGGTCGGCGCCTGCGCCGCCGCGCTCGCACCGCTGCATGCCCTGATCGAGCACCACGTCTTGGCCGCCGAACGATTGCACGGCGACGACACCACCGTGCCGGTGCTGGCCAAGGGTAAGACGACCACCGGCCGGCTCTGGGTCTATGTCCGCGACGACCGCCCCTTCGCCGGCGGCGCGCCACCGGCCGCGCTGTTCAGGTTCTCCCGCGATCGAAAGGGCGAGCATCCCGAGGAACATCTCAAAAACTGGTCCGGCGTCTTGCAGGCCGACGCCTACGCGGGCTTTGGGGGACTTTACGAAGCCGGGCGATATCCCAAGCCGGTCATCGAGGCGCTGTGCTGGTCGCATTCCAGGCGGAAGTTCTTCGAGCTCGCCGACATCGCCGCGAACGCACACAGGCGAAAGGATGCGCCGGTTATCTCGCCGATCGCGCTGGAAGCGGTAACGCGCATCGACGCCATCTTTGACCTGGAGCGCGCCATCAACGGGGCCGACGCCGAAACCCGCCGCGCCGTTCGCGCGAGCGAGGTGGCGCCCCTCGTCGCCGATCTCGAGCAATGGATGCGCGCCGAACGCGGGCGCCTGTCGCGCCATGCGCCGGTGGCCAAGCCCATGGACTACATGCTCAAGCGCTGGGAAAGATTCGCCCGGTTCCTCGCCGACGGCCGCGTCTGCCTGACCAACAACGCCGCCGAACGCGCCCTGCGCGGGGCGGCTCTCGGGCGCAAGGCGTGGCTCTTCGCAGGCTCCGAGCGCGGCGGCGAGCGGACGGCGTTCATGTACACCCTCATCG
Source organism: Allosphingosinicella sp. (assembly GCA_035633095.1). Lineage (GTDB taxonomy): Bacteria > Pseudomonadota > Alphaproteobacteria > Sphingomonadales > Sphingomonadaceae > Allosphingosinicella. The sequence continues at coordinate 1,041 of DASQFO010000002.1, forward strand.
TCACCGCCAAACTCAACAACATCGACCCGCAAGCTTGGCTCGCCGACGTGCTCGGCCGCATCGCCGACACGCCGCGCTCAAAGCTAGCCGAACTGCTCCCATGGGCTTGGGCAAAGCAAAGCACCGCCCAAGCCACCGCGGCCTGAGCCGCTCAATCGTCATCGAGAAAATGCACATCCGGTGCGGCGCTCAAGTCAACCCGAGACACCAACGGCCTGCCGGAGGGTTGGGAGCGGCGGACCTTAGAGTCCGTCTCAAAATTGGTAATACCGCGCAATTCGCCGCGCCATGAGCTTGATCATGGCGATCTGGAAGAGGGTTTGCACGGTTGCGGCGAAACGCTCGAAATCCTTGGCGAGGCGTCGGTTGATGGTGATCCAGGCGAAGGTGCGCTCGATGATCCATCGCTTCGCTTGAACGACGAAACCCGGCTCGGTGCGCTTGACGATCTGGACCGGTCTGGGCGCGGCATCCGCGACGCGCGGTCCTTGATACCCTGCGTCGGCGAAGAAACGCTCGATGAACGGAAACCGCTGGCTGATGCGCTCGAAGAGCGCCACCGCGCCGTCGCGATCCTGAACGCCGGCGGAATGAACCTGGACGCGCATCATCAGTCCAAGTGTATCGGTCATCAGATGACGCTTGCGCCCCTTGACCTTCTTTCCCGCATCGAACCCGACGCTTTCCCGCGCATCCGGCCCGGTTTTGGTGCTTTGGCTGTCGATGATGGCGACCGACGGGCTCTCGTCGCGCCCTTCCAGGTCGCGGCATCGCCGGTAGAGCACATCATGGATCCGCGCCCATGTCCCGTCTCGCATCCAGCGCCGAAAATACCCGTGGACCGTGCTGCGTGGCGGGAAATCCACCGGGATCATCCGCCACTGACATCCTGTCTGGAGCAGGTAGAAGATCGCGTTGACGACCTCGCGCAGATCAATCTTTCGAGGCCGGCCGCGCCGCGCAGGAAGCGGAAACAGCGCCGCGACCAAAGCCCATTCTCGATCTGTCGTGTCGCTTGCATACCGCGCTGAGCGCCGGTCATATTCAATCCGAGTGGTCGCCGTCCATGCCATCTGATCCTCCATCGTATCCTGCAAGAACGACGGTGAATCAGGCAACGCGCGACCACTCAACCCTCAAGGGGCAATTCGCGGACAGGTTCTAACGCATTTGCCGAGGCATGCCCCGCAGCCAAACAGAGGTGGCTCGGGAAAACTGAACAGGGGCGCTAAGTCAATAAGGGGTGTGACTCAAGTTTGGTGCATTTCCTTTGGTCAGCTTATGCAACTGCGATCAGCCGAACTTTCAGCAGATCGAGGTTGGCGCGGCCGTACATCTGGCGTTTGAGAGTTTTCAGCTTGTTGATCTGGCCTTCGGTCTGGCCGTTTGACCACGGCTCGCGCAGGGCGGCTGCGACAGCGGCGTGGTCGGCGCGGAGGCCCTTGGCGAAGGACGACAATGCGCTGTTTGCGGCCTCGTCCAGCCAATCTGCCAGAGCGCCGTCTTCGCCGTTGCGGACCATGGTGGCGAAGCGCTCGGTGAGGGCGCGTGCCTGCGCGAGGGCGGGGACCGCTCCCTCGGTCTGTGCGACGGTGATGGCGTCGGCCTTCGCCAAGTGATTGCGCCCGCTGGTCATCATGCGGGCGATCTTGCGGGCAGGCGGGCATTTGCCGCTTCCCGTGGCGACGGCAGCCTCCGCTCTCCGGCGCCGCGTCGCCCATTCTCCGACGACGCGGAGGCTGCCCCGGAATCCGACAGCCCCCAGACGGCGCCAGAGGTCGGCGCCATTCCGGCAGCCGCCGGTCCATTCCTGTTCCAGCCGGGGCAGCCACGGCTCGAGACTGCTCTGGCGCACCCGGAAGACATCCTCTCGCTCACCCCGGACGATCTGGCGAACCAACTTGCGGCTCAGGCCGGTCATGCGGACAATGCGCTTGATCGGCAGGCCGTCCCCGGCCATCTGCCGGACCATCCGGTTGGTCTGCTGGCGGCGCAGAAATCCTTCGTATTGTAGGCGCTCCGCCTTGGTCAGGAGGTCGGGGTCGAGGGTCACGGCGCCAACCGCCTTCCGGATGTCCGGCATGGCACGTTGGACCGCGGCCAGGAAGGCCTCGCTGGAATTCTCGAGCAGATGCCAGCGGTCGGCGACCTGGACGGCGTTCGGCAAGGCCCTCGAGACCGCGCGTCCGTAACCGCCGTTCCGGTCCCGGGCGACGATCGCGATCTGC
>DASQFO010000003.1:0-5275 GCA_035633095.1 Allosphingosinicella sp.
ATCGGCCAGATCATCGAAGTCGCGTCCATCGTCGGCAGCATCGTCGCGACCTTGATCGCGGGGCTGATCGTCTATCTGATGGTCCGCCCGCCCCGCCACGTCCGCCAGCGCCGCAAGGCCGAGAAACGCGGCGAGATCAGGATCGAGACCGACCCGGCCGATGCCGAGCAATTATGGCGGCTGGTCGACCGGATGGATTTGCGGCTGGAGGTGCTCGAACGCGCGCTGGCCGACCAGGTCGAGCGGCCCGCCATCGGGACCCGCGAGAGGGAACAGAGTTTAGCGCCGGTCGAGGACCGGGATTCAGGGAGGAAGGAATGAACATGCGCGGCAACAGGTTCGAGGTCGACCGGGAGAACGGCAAGCTGCTCGGCGTCTGCGCCGGGATCGCCAACCACATGGGCTGGGACGCGACGATCGTCCGGATCGGGCTGGTCGTGGTGACCGTGATGGGCGGGTTCCCGTGGACGCTGATCGCTTACGGGGTCGCCTTCATGGTCGGCAAGCCGCGCGGGCATGGCGTCTACGCGCCGGCGCGAAGCCAGTCGCGCGAGGAATCGCGCGAGCGGATGCGCAGCCTCGATTTGAGGATGCAGGCGGTCGAGACCTACGTCACCAGCTCGAACAGCAGCCTCGCCCGCGAGATCGAGCAGCTGCGCCACGAATCCTGAACGATTTTACCGGTCCATGGAGGAAGCGATGGGCGACCCGTTGACGATGATCACAGTGGCAAGCGCGAGCCTCGCCGGCCTCAGCATCGCCACTTTCGCGGGCCTCAGGGGCTGGCAGGGCTGGCTCGAGGTCAAGCGGCTCGAGCTGGCCGGCGCGGTCCGCCACGAACGCCGCAGCCCCGCCGGCGACATGATCGAGATGGCGGACCTCAGGGAACGCGTCCGCAAGCTCGAATCGATCGCCTCGTGCATCGATCTCTAGATACGGATCCTAGAGCCCGCCGAGATAAGCGAGCACGCTCCGGCTCGGCATGAAAAAATAGCCGCCGCCAAGTGTCTTCACGAAACGCGGCAGCGGCTTCAGCCGCACCGGCCCGTCATTGCTCGGCACCATGAAACAGGTCGCGCTGGTCTCGCCACCGTCGCTGGTGAGCGGGTCCTGCTCGCCGACCAGACCGTGGAAGGCCGGGCTCACCAGCCACGTCTGCTGGATGAACTCGAACTGCCGCTCGATGTCGCCGTTGAGGCACATGAAGAGCAGGCCGGGCTTGCCGCCCGCCTCCGGCTCGTAGAGGCGGCCGACCCGGTAGATTCGGTGCCGGTTGGAGATCGACACCTGCTCCATCGATCCCGGCATCAGCGAATCGCGGGGATTGGCGCGGCGGATATGGGCGCCGAACGGGCAGCGCAACGCCTGCGGATCCTCGGTCCCGTAGAGGAAGTCGTTGTCGCCGCGGTGGGCGGGTTCGGCGCGAGTCACCCCCGCCGCCGGCTCGGCCGACGTAGAGATCGCGGTGCCTTCCGACGGTTTCGTGTCCGGCCGCACCGTCTCGGAGCCGATCGGCTCGCCCGAAGCGGTGAGCGCGGAAGCCTCGTCGAAGCCCTTCGCGGTCGGGCGGTTGTCGCGCCGCTTCTGCCGCTCCTCCTGCTCCTTTGGATAGGGATAATAAGGATTGCGCACGAGCGACGAGCCGTCCGGCCAGCGGCCGACGAGCTTGGCGGCGATGAAGTCCTTGGTCACCTGGTAGGGGACGGGCAGCCGCGGCTCGACCCGCTCCGCTTCCTCCTCGCAATAGGCCTCGAAGGCGTCGACGTCCTGTTCAAGCTGTCGGATGACGAGGAAGGTGCCATTGCGGCCGATCGCCCGGGGCGCCTCGACGATCGTGTTGCCGAACGCGCGGCTCTTGTCGGCGACCGGCAGCCGGTTCTCGGGGTCGAGCAGCGGCGACAGCTCGGGTTCGGGCGGAAAGTTGCCGCGATTGTCCGGATAGCCGATGATGAACTCTCCGGGCTCGACGAGGTGGATCGGATCGGTCTTGCGGTAGCTTTGATAACTGCCCCGGACGATCGGCTGAGAGATGCCATCGACGAAGCCGAACGGCTCGATCGCGGGCTTCCTGGTCTGGACCAGGGGAATCCGGTGCGGCGGCGCCATGCCGTTTTCATCGGCGCGCGCTGCGATCCGTCCCTCGAGCGCGCGGACGGCGCCCATATTGTAGCCGTAAACGAGCAAGGCGAGGTCGTGGGGATCGCGGCCCCATTGCCAATTCTCGGGCGCGTTGGGGCCCGTGTCGCCGAGGATGCGGGTGCGCCCCTCGATGCTCATGCCTTCGAGGAAGGCGGCCGGGAACCCCTTCACGCATTCGTCGGGCAGGCCGAGCTTCTCGAGCGCGGGCGCGCCGAGCGCCACCGTCACCACCGCCGGACGGCGCAGCTTGCGGCCGTCGCCGAAGCCGACATCGGGACAGACGCCGGCCATGAAGGCGCGCGCCCGCTCCTTGTCGTCCGGCAGGTCGTAGAGCAGGCAGACGCCGTCCTTCATGAAGCCCAGGCCGCCGAAGACGAGGCTCTGGATCTGGCTGGTCTCGAGCTTTGCGTCGGGGCGCGACGCAGAGCCGAACAAAGCGAGCCACTGCGCGGCCTCGTCATTGGTGAGCGCGGCGGCGAGGCCGCGGCGCAACACCGCGTTGCAGCGGACGTGATCGGTCGTGTGGTGGGGATAGGCGCTGTACCAGAAGCGGGTCGGCGCCATGCTGTGGCGGGCGTAGCGCTTGAAGCGCTCGCCGTCGGTGGCGCCGCCCTGGACCAGGTTGCTGGCGCGCGGGAAGCCGATCGAATTGGACCAGACGGCGGTCAGCCCCTCGTGCGCCTTGGTGATGAAATCCTCGAGATAGCTCTCCCAGCTGCCGCCGTAATTGGAGAAGAAGATCAGCGTGCGGGTGCCCGGGATGGTGATCCAGCGCGCCGCGTGGATCGTCGAGATGCCGCCGAGGAAGCCGGGCGGGAAGACGCGCGACGCCATCATGCCGATGATCCAGAACGCAAGCCGGAGCGTCAGCCAGCGCACGAAGCCCGGCTTGCGCTCGGTGATCGACATCATGTGATTCTGCGCGCAATGATTCTCGCGCTTGCGCATCTCGAGGAAGATGGCCCCATCGAGGGCGCGGCCGTCGACCCAGTCGGTCGCTTCCTGGGCGCGGAGCTTGGCGTAGACGATGCCGACGAGGAGGAGCAACACCGCCAAGGTGATTCCCAACCCGAGCGCCAGAACCTTGAACCGTTCCCAGGCAGCGGGCAGCAGATTCCAGCCCGGAGGCGGCTCGATCAGCAACGTCGCGGCCACCAGCGCGACGACGAGGACGACGCCGAACCGGGCGCCGAGCTTGGCGAACGCGAGGCCGACGGCGAGAAGCAGCAAGATGCCGCCGAAGCCGAACGCCAGCACCTTGAGCATTTCCCGGGCGAGGGCCGACAGACCGATGATGGGATACGGCTGGATCAGCACCGTCGCGAGCACCAGGGCGGCGACCAGGACGAGGGCGAACGGCCACAAATAGTTGCTCACGAAATCCGGCACGAACCCGGCGGCCGCTTGGGCGACCGATTTGTCGGCACCTTCGCGAAGCGGCGGCGGCGGGGGCTTGAGCGCCCAGGCAAATTCGCTGTCGGCGACCTCGGCGCGGACCCGGGCGAGGCGATCGATCGGCCGCATGTCCGCCTCGCCATTGTCGATCAGACCGCCGACGAACTTGGCGAGCGCGGCCTCGTCGCGGATCCGCTTGACGCTCATCCCCGGGGTGCCGGCGAAGTTCAGGCCGGGGGGATCGAAATAGCCCGCGCCGACCTTGATCCGGTGGCGATCGAGATAGGTGGCGAGGCCGACATTGTCGCGCCAGTCGCGCGCCATGCTGAAGGCCGTCTTGAGCGCGTCGCCGATCGCCGCGTCGATCCGCTTGATCGCGGCGGCCGCCTCGCCGTCGGCGGTGAACTCGAACACGAGATGGCCGTCCTCGCCGTCATTGCCGGGAATGGCGTTGAGGCTCATGAAATGGGTGCCGTGGCCGTTCGCGTCGAGCACGTCGAGCGCGGTCTTGATCTCGGCCCTTGCCGGGTTGTCGAGCGCATCGAGGCGCGCATTCAGCTCGTCGAAGTCGCTGGCCTTGATCGGCGCAACGATGGTGATCATCGAATCCATCAGCCGCGTCCCTCCCCCAAAACCGCCGGCAGCTTATCGGGGAACGACCCCGCCCAGCTGATCCGCCCAACCCGCACCAGGTCGCGCGCTACCAGCGCGGCGACCAGCATCGGGATCTGAAACCGGTTGACCGGCCGCCCCGAGCAGGGATGGAGGCCGGCGCCGAGATGGAGATAGGCGCCACCCTCGCGATCGGGACGCAGCCGCTTGGGATCGGGAAAGGCGGCATCGTCATACATCGCCGCCAGCGTCACCGCGAAGACGCTGTCGCCCTTTTTGATCTCCTGATCCCCGAGCTTGGTGTCGGCCAGGGCCCGGCGCAGCACGAGCGGGTTGTGCGGCCAGCGGCGCAGCGCCTCGTTGCACCAGCCGTGGAGCCGGTCGAGGTCGTCGAGATCCCGGCGGATGCCGCTTGCCAGCTCTTGGTCGCGGCCGGCCAGCCAGACGATTTTGGCGACGCAGGTCGCGGTCGTGTCGACGCTTCCGACGAGCATGCCGCCGAGCGTGCGGCGCGCGCCGTCATCGTCGACGATGCCCTGCTCGAGCAGCTTGCCCATCATGTCGTCGCCGAGCTTGCCGCTCTTCCGGCGGCGCTTGATCTCGTCGCGGAACCAGCCGGACATATAATGGCCCGCCTTGATTGCCCGGTCGCGAACGGCGGGGTCGTCGGTCTGGTTGAGGAAGGTATGGCCGAAGACCGAGCGCGTCACCTCCATGAACATCCGGTCGTTCGGTCCGGTAATGCCGAACAGGCGCTGCGCGGTGTGGGCGGCGGCCGGCCGGGCATAGCCGCCGACGATGTCGATCTCGCCATTGGCTGGGATCGCGTCGAGGCGCTCGTCGATCTCGGTCTTGAGGTCCTGCTTCAGCGCTTCGAGGTCGACTGCGGCGAGCGCCTCGTATAGCGCCCGGCGCTCGCGCTCGAGGACCGCGGAGCGGTCCATGCCGAGAATGAACGGACCCTCGTTCACCTCGTTGATCTTCTCCGCATTGATCGCCGCCAGCCCGAAATCCAGATCGCGGACGAGCGCTTCGCTGACATGAGCGTGGCTGAGTGCGAAAACGCGCGTGCCGACCTTGAGCGGCTTGCCGCTGCGCCGCGCCAGGCTGGCGCCGAAACGGCCGGCGA
>DASQFO010000004.1:0-7216 GCA_035633095.1 Allosphingosinicella sp.
GCCGCGACGCCGACGAGGTGACCGGCGGCGCGGCGCAACGGCTCGGCGCCCATATCGCGCGGATCGAAAGCGGCGCCGGCGCCGCCGCCGAGCGGATGAACGAGGCCGCGGCGCAGATGAACGCCGCGGTCGACGGATCGATGGCGCGCGCGTCCGAATCGGTCGATCAGGCGCGGGCCGGGCTCGAGGCGCAGAGCCAGGCGACGCTGGCGATGATCGAGCAGGGCCGGGCGGCGTTCGAGGAAGCCGGCGCGGAAGCCACGCGCGGCATCGCCGACCGGCTCGACCTGGCCAGCCGCAAGATCGAGACGCTGGCCGGACGCCTCGCCAGCCAGGACGCGGCGAGCCGCACCTTGCTCGGCGGCATGACGGCGCAGATCGCCGAGCTCGACGGCCAGATCGGCCGGATCGGCGAGAGCGGCGAGGCCCAGGCGGGACGCCTCGCGCAATCGCTCGCCGCGATCGGCGAAGCGGCGGCCGGGCTCCAGCGCGAGATCGACCACGGCCATGCCCAATCGGACTCGCTGACCGCCCGCGCGCAGGAGATGAGCATTGCGCTGGCCCAGATCACGCGCCAGCTGCGCGAGGAAATGCCGCCGGCCATGGCGGGGATCGAGATTCAGGCCGAGCGTACGGCGGCGTCGGCCGAGGCGGTCGTCGCCAGGATGGAGCGGATGGAATCGGCCGCGAACAACGCCGCGAGCCGGCTCGCCGAAAGCGAGGCGACCGTCGCCCGCCAGCGCGAATCGATCGATGCCCTGCTCGCCACGGTCCGCGAAGGCGCCGGGGAGGCCGAGGAGAAGCTGCGCACGCTGGGCGCCGCGATCGGCGAGGCCGACGGCGCCGCCTCGCAAATGGTCAAGGAGACCGGGCCCGAGCTGATCGAGGCGCTGGTCCGGGTTCGCGACGCCGCCAATCAGGCCGCGAACCACGCCCGCGCGGCGATCGCCGCGGCGATCCCGGACAGCGTCGCCGCCTTGGTCGACGCCACCCGCGTCGCGATGGACGAGGCGGTCAGGCAGCCGGTGCGGGAGCAGCTCGCCGAGGTCGGCAACGCCTCGCATCTGGCGCTCGCCGCCGCCCAGGCCGCGAGCGAGCGGCTGACCCGGCAATTGCTCACCATCGGCGAGACCGCGGCGGCGGTCGAGGAACGGATCGCCGAGGAGCGCGGCGAGCGCGAGGCGCGCGAAGCGCAGGAGCTGTCGCGGCGGGTGACCCTGATCATCGACGCGCTCAACTCGACCGCGATCGACGTTTCCAAGATCCTCTCCAACGAAGCGAGCGACGCGGCTTGGGCGGCCTATCTCAAGGGCGACCGCGGCGTCTTCACCCGGAGGGCGGTCAAACTGCTCGATTCGGGCGAGGCGCGCGAGATCCTGCGCCACTATGAGGAAGAACCCGACTTCCGCGACCAGGTGAACCGCTACATCCACGATTTCGAGGCGATGCTGCGCCGCATCCTCGCCGACCGCGACGGATCGGCGCTCAGCATCACCCTCCTCTCCTCCGACATGGGCAAGCTCTACGTCGCGCTCGCCCAGGCGATCGAGCGGCTCAGGCGCTAGTTCAACCAGTCAAGGTCTTCGACGGTGATCCAGCCCGCGACGTAGTTCGCGTAATAGGCGCCGAACAGGATCGCGGCGACGATTGTCGCGCGCAGTGCGACGCGGCCGAAGCTGAAGACGTGGGGCGCGCTTTCGGCATGGCCGGGCTCGGCCGCGGCGCCTTCCTCCTCGGCGGTGCGGACCCCCCAGGGCAGGACCAGGAACAAAGAGAGCGTCCAGAACAATATGTAGATGGCGAGGATCGAGGTCCAGCGCACCGGCGTCAGACCCGGAGGATCAGCACGCCGACCACGGGCTTCTTGCCGGTCCATTCGGTGGCGCAGCGGCGCACCGCGAGGCGGATCGCTTCCTTGAGCTTCTCCTCCTTGCCGCCCTTCGCGACCGCGGTGGCGGCGGCGGCGCACGCTTCTGCGAGGAACGCGTCGCGGTCCTCCTCGACCGGAATGCCCTGGAGGTCGATCTCGACGCCGCCCCGGAGGCGGTCGTCGCCGTCGAGCGGCACCGCGACCGAAATCAGGCCGGCGAGCGCGAGCCGGCGGCGCTCGTTCATGGTGGCGCCGTCGGCGCCGAGGATGACGTCGCCGTCGAGCACCAGGCGCCCGACCCTTTCCTCGGAGAGCTTTTCGGGCCCGTTCGGGGCCAGGCGGACCAGATCGCCATTCTTCTGGACGATGCCGTGGGGGACGCCGCGCGCCTTGGCGAAGCGCGCCTGCTCCATCATGTGGCGCATCTCGCCATGGACGGGCACGATGATCTCGGGACGGATCCAGTCGTACATTGCGGCGAGCTCGGGGCGGCCGGGATGGCCCGAGACGTGGACCGGGGCCTGACGGTCGGTGATCATGTCGATACCGCGCGAAGCGAGTTCGTTCTGGATGCGGCCGATCGCGATCTCGTTGCCGGGGATCTGCTTGGACGAGAAGACGACGAGATCGCCGCGCTCAAGGTCCAGCTTGTGCTGGCCGAAGGCGATGCGGGCCAGCGCGGCGCGCGGCTCGCCCTGGCCGCCGGTGGCGATGATCATGACTTGCTTGCGCGGCAGCTTCATCGCGGTGTCGAAGTCTATCGTTTCAGGAAAATCAGTTAGATAGCCGACGCTCTTCGCAACCCGTAAGATGCGGTCGAGGCTGCGGCCGGCGACGCAGACCTGGCGGCCGGTGTCCTGCGCGACATGGCCCAAGGTCTTGAGGCGGGCGGCGTTGGAGGCGAAGGTGGTGACGAGCACCCTGCCCTCCTGGCCCTGGACCACGTCGTCGAGGCCTTTGCGGACGCCGAGCTCGGAGCCCGAAGACGCCTCCTGGAAGACGTTGGTCGAATCGCAGACCAAAGCGAGCACGCCGGCGTCGCCGATCGCGCGCAGCTCGGCCTCGGTCGAGGGATCGCCCAATTGGGGCGTGTCGTCGAGCTTCCAGTCGCCGGTGTGGAAGATGCGGCCATAGGGTGTCTCGATCAGGAGCGCGTTCCCTTCGGGGATCGAATGGGCGAGCGGGATGTAGCGGAAGCCGAACGGCCCCAAGCGGAAATCGCCGCCGAGATCGACGGTGTTGAGAATAACGTCCTTGAGCAGCCCTTCCTCTTCGAGCTTGCCCGCGATCAGGCCGGCGGTGAACGGCGTCGCGAAGAACGGCACGCCGAGATCGTGGCCGAGATAGGGGATGGCGCCGATATGGTCCTCGTGGCCGTGGGTGAGGACGATGCCCAGCAGATCGGCGCGGCGCTCCTCGATGAAGGCGAGGTCGGGCAGGACCAGTTCGACGCCGGGGTAGAAGGGATCGGCGAAGGTCAGGCCGAGATCGACCATCACCCACTTGCCCTCGCAGCCGTAGAGATTGACGTTCATGCCGATCTCGCCCGAGCCGCCGAGCGCGAGAAAGAGGAGTTCCTTGCCGGGTTTCATATCTCTCCTGTCACCCCAGCGGAGGCTGGGGTCCAGACTGAATCTGTGGGGAGGCCCGGAGTCCGCTTGGATGCCAGCCTACGCTGGCATGACGATCAGGGGGCGGAAAGGGTCCGCTGGTGCAGCATCGCCAGGCCCTGGATGGTGAGGTCGCCTTCGATGGCGTCGAAAATGTCGGTGTGGGTGTCGAACAGGGTGGCGAGGCCGCCGGTGGCGACGATGGTGACCGGCCGGCCGATCTCGGCCTTGAGGCGCGCCACCAGCCCCTCGATCATCGCGACATAGCCCCAGTAGATGCCGATATGCATCTGGTCCTCGGTCGTGCGGCCGATCACACTGGTGCCTTCGGGCGCCTCGATGGCGACGCGCGGGAGCTTGGCGGCGGCGCTGACGAGGGCGTCGAGCGAGAGGTTGATGCCCGGCGCGATGATACCGCCTTTGTAGGCGCCCGAATAATCGACGACGTCGAAGGTGGTCGCGGTGCCGAAGTCGATCACGATCAGGTCGCCTCGATGGAGCGCGTGCGCGGCGATGACGTTCAAGACGCGGTCGGCGCCGACCGATTGCGGCTCGGCGACGTCGAGCTCTATGCCCCACGGCACCGGCCCCTGCCCGGCGACGAGCGGCTCGACGCCGAAATATTTGGACGCGAGCACTTCGAGATTGTGGGTCGCGCGCGGGACCACCGTGCCGATGATCACCGCCGAGACGTCGGCCTTGGTGAAGCCCTCCAATGCGAGCAGCTGGTGCAGCCAGACCGCATATTGATCGGCGGTGCGCCGGGGATCGGTCGCGATCCGCCAGCGCGCGCGGATGATGCCGTCCTCGACGAGCGCGAAAACCAGGTTCGTGTTGCCGGCGTCGATGGCGAGAAGCATCCGCATCGATTCCCTAGATCAGGAACACGTCGCCCGCGTGTATGACGCGGGTTGTGCCGTCCGCCAAGCGCAGCCTGAGCGCGCCGCTCTCGTCGAGGCCGTCGAACAGGCCTTCGCCTTCGTGGGTCGAAAGCGCGGTGCCGAGCGGGTGGGCGGCGGCGAGCCAGGCGGCGCGGACGCCCGCCAGGCCCTCCCGCCGCCACCGCGCCAGCCAGCGCGAGAAGGTGCGGGCCAGGATCTCGAGGAAGGGTCCAGGCTCCGGCGCCATGCCGGCGAGGGCGGCCAGGCTGGTGGCGGGGCGGGCGAGCGCGTCGGGGTGGTGCGCGAGGTTGGCGCCGAAGCCAAGGATCACCGCATCGCCCTGGCGCTCGAGCAGGATGCCGGCGAGCTTGGCGCCGCCGAAGACGAGATCGTTGGGCCATTTGATCTGCGCGGCCGGGGCGTAGATCGCGACCACCTCGTGGAGCGCGACGGCGGCGACGAGCGCGAGCGTCGGCGCCGACGGATCCTCGGCTTGCACGCGGACCAGGGTCGAGGCGTGAAGATTGCCCGCCGGCGAGGCCCAGCCCCTCCCTTGCCGGCCCTTGCCGCCGGTCTGGCGGTCGGCGCGCAGCCAGACGCCCTCGAGCGCGCCCTCGCGCGCCAGGGCCGCGACATCGTCGTTGGTGGAGCCGGTTTCGGGGACGGCGCGGATCAGAACAAAGCCTGCGCGGCGTGGGTCGTCGCCGGCCCGAGATAGCGAATCGCAAGATAGCCGAGCGGCGAGACGAACAGGGCCGCGGCGAAGATCAGGACGGCGCCGACCGGTTCCCTGGTCTCGGCGAAGGCGGGCGCCGGCTCGTCGAAATAGATCAGCTTGACGATCATGATGTAATAATAGGCGCCGATCACCGAGGTTGCGATCGCGACCGCGGCGAGCCAGGTGAGGTTGGCCGCTACCGCCGCGTCGAAGACCAGGAATTTGGGCCAGAAGCCGAACAGAGGCGGGATGCCGGCGAGGCTGAACATGAAGATCGCCATGGCGAGCGCGAGCCCCGGCCGGGTCCGCGACAGCCCCGAGAGGGAGGCGATGGTCTCGACCGGCCGGCCGTTCGCGTCGCGCATCCTGAGCACGACGAGGAAGGCGCCGAGCGTCATGACGATGTAGACGGTCATGTAGAACAGGACCGAGGCGACGCCCGCCACGCCGGCGGCGGCGAGGCCGACGAGCGCGAAGCCGATATTGTTGATCGAGCTGTAGGCGAGCAGGCGCTTGATGTTCTTCTGGCCGATCGCGGCGACCCCGCCGAGGATGGTCGAGGCGAGCGCGGCGAAGATCACGATCTGCCGCCAGGCTTCGGTCGCCGGGCCCAACGCCTCGACCGAGACGCGCACCAGCAGCGCCATGGCGGCGACCTTGGGAGCGGAGGCGAAGAAGGCGGTGACCGGGGTCGGCGCGCCTTCGTAGACGTCGGGGGTCCACATGTGGAACGGAACCGCCGCGATCTTGAAGGCAAGGCCGGCGAGAACGAAGACGATGCCGAACAGCTGGCCGGTCGAGACGCCCGCGGCCAGCGCCTGCGCGATGCCGCCGAATTGGGTGGTGCCGGTGAAGCCGTAGAGCAAGGAGATGCCGTAGAGCAGGATGCCGGAGGCGAGCGCGCCCAGCACGAAATATTTGAGACCCGCCTCGGCCGAGCGGGTGTCGTCGCGCTGGAAGGTGGCGAGGACGTAGGCGGCGAGACTCTGCAGCTCGAGGCCGACATAGAGGGTGACGAGGTCGGCGGCCGAGACCATCATCCCCATGCCGACCGCCGAGAACAGGATCAGGACCGGATATTCGGCGCGATAGTCGCGGTCCCGGCCGAACCAGCTCCTCGCCATCAGCATCGCGACGGCGGCGCCGGCGTAGATGACGATCTTGGCGAAGGCGGCGAAGCTGTCGGCGACGAACAGGCCCGAGAAGGCGGTGCCGCCCGAATCGCGGACGCCGGGGAGGAAGGCGGCGGCGAGCCCGAGCAGCAGCACGCCGAGCCAGGTCAAGGCCGGGGCCGCGCGGTCGCCCGCCCAGGCCGCCGCCAGCATCAGCAGCATCGCGCCGACGCTCAATATCTCTTCGGGGAGGACGAGGAGGAGATCGTGGAGCATCAGTGCCGCGCTCCCCCCGCCTCGTGCGCCTCGGCCGCGGGCGCCGGCCGGCCCGCGGTCGGCTGCGCGTCGCTGGGCGGCGCGGCGCGCTCGATCCGGTCGAGCAGGATCGCGACGTCCTGGCGCATCGGCGCCATGAAGCTCTCGGGATAGACGCCCATCCACAGCACCGCGAGCGCGATCGGCACGAGGATAAAGAGCTCGCGCTTGCTGAGGTCCGGCAGGGCCGCGGCCTCGGGCGTGCGCGCGGCGCCATAGGCGATCCGCCAGTAGAGCCAGAGCATGTAGGCGGCGCCGAGCACGATGCCGGTGGTGGCGACCGCGCCGACCCAGCTATTGGCGAGATAAGCGCCGACGAGCGCGAGGAACTCGCCGACGAAGCCCGACGTCCCGGGCAGGCCGACCGAGGCCATGGTGAAGATCATGAACAAAAGGGCATAAGCGGGCATGTTGTTGGCCAGCCCGCCATAGCGGTCGATCTCGCGGCTGTGCAGCCGGTCGTAGACCACGCCGACGCACAGGAAGAGCGCGCCCGAAACCAGGCCGTGGGAGAGCATGACGATCAGCGCCCCCTCGAGCCCCTGGCGATTGAAGGCGAAGATGCCGATCGTGACGAAACCCATATGGGCGACCGAGGAGTAAGCGATCAGCTTCTTCATGTCGCGCTGCACGAGGGCGACGAGCGACGTGTAGACCACGGCGATCCCGGACAGGATGAAGACCAGAGGCACGAACATCGCCGAGCCTTC
>DASQFO010000005.1:0-2951 GCA_035633095.1 Allosphingosinicella sp.
CGAAGCTCATTTCGGTCTTCGGCGGCAAGCTGACGACGGCCCGCGCGCTCGCGACCGAGGCGCTCGACGCCCTGGGCGTCGGCGGCTTCAAGTTCACCGCGACCTCGACGCTGCCGGGCGGCGACGTCAGCGCCGCGTTCAACGCCTCGCTGGCCGGGCTCGCCGGCTGGATGCCCGAGTCCCTCGTCCACCGCCTCGCCCGCGCCTACGGCACCAGGCTCGAGCGCATGCTCGACGGCGCCCGATCCTTGGCCGATCTCGGCCGCCATTTCGGCGCCGGCCTCCACGAGCGCGAGGTCCGCTACCTGATCGAGGTGGAATTCGCCCAAACCGCCGAGGACGTGCTCTGGCGCCGCACCAAGCTCGGCTTGGCGATGACGGGGGAAGAGCAGGCCGCGCTGGCCGCGTGGATCGCAACGGCGAAGTGAGCGCTTAAGCCGCTTCCATTTCCGCAGGTTCGTCGGCCATGACCGGGCCCGAATCCAGGCCCTTGGCGTCGGGGTCGCGGTCGACGAGCTCGATCACCGCCATCGGCGCCGCGTCGCTGACCCGGATGCCGGCCTTGACGACGCGGGTATAGCCGCCCGCGCGCTCCTGGTAGCGCTTGGCGAGGACGTCGAACAATTTGATGAGCTGGGCGTCGTCGAGCAGCCGCGCATGGGCGAGGCGCCGGTTCGAGAGGCCGCCTTTCTTGGCGAGCGTGATCAGCTTCTCGACATAGGGCCGAAGCTCCTTCGCCTTGGGCAAGGTGGTCGTGATCTGCTCGTGCTTGATGAGCGCGGCCGCCATGTTGCGGAACAATGCGAGGCGGTGGCTGGAGGTGCGGCCGAGCTTCCGGCCCGCGATGCGGTGACGCATGTCTGCTTCCTTCGTTCGTCCAGGGCCCGTGTCAGGGTTCCCATCAAAGTACTACTTTGATGGGAACCCTCAGGTAGCCTTGGCCAGGCGGTCATGTGGGGGACCGCCCAAACCCCGAAACGAAAGACGGGCCCATGGCCCGCCTTGCTGCCCGGCCCAAAGCGGATCGGGGGCGGAAAGTCAAGCTTGAGCGGGCCGGCAGGCGGAACGACCTGGCAGCGCCGACTTTACCATGGCTCGAAACGGTCCCATATTGAACCCAAGGCCTGGACAGAGCAGGCCAAGTCATCGGAATAGTCGGCAGAAATATTCGGGGAGACAGTCATGGCATTGGTCGGCGGAAATATTCAGGCATTGACCGCTATTCAGGAGCGCGCCGGCGGCATCGAGGCCTGGGCGGCCGATGCGAAGGGCACGATCTGGTACCTCGCGCAAAGCGGCCCGGGCGGCTCGCTGATGGACTGGGAAGGCCCCGGCTTTCGCGAGCAGCCGGTCGCGGCGGCCAGGCTCGCCGCGGCCCGGCGCAACGACGACGCCAGCGTGATGCTGGCGCTGCTCGACAATTCGGGCATGGTCTCGACGCTGTGGCGCAAGCCCGACGGGTCGTGGGACCCGTGGTCGGGTCCAGGCGTCGGCCGCCAGCAATTTTCGTACGAGACGATCGCGGCCGCGCCGCAGGGCGGCGGTGCCGGCTTCCAATTGTTCGCGAGCGACCTCGACGACCAGATCTGGACGCTCGACCAGGGTGAGTCGGGCGAATGGGGCGAGTGGCAAGGCCCGGGCTTCGAGGGTCAGGAGATCGGCATGAACCGTTTGGCCCCGGTCGGGGCGCGCGACGGCGGCGTCACCTTGTGCGCGCGCGACACCAGGGAGTCTATCTGGGCGATCGGCCGGAGCGCGCCCGGCAAGTGGGGCCGCTGGACCGGCCCGGGGATCGGCGGCGCCGGGGAATTCTTCCATATCGCCGCCGCCGAGCTCGGCGGGGGCGGCGGCGGCGGCGTTCAGCTGTTCGCGCTCGACCTCAAGGGCCAGGTCTCGGCCGTTCGCGAAGACACGCCCGGCGGCGGCTGGGGCAGCTGGGAGGGTCCGGGCTTCCAGAGCCAGCCGGTCCGCTTCCTGCACATCGCCGCGGCCGCCCAGGACAACGGCAATATCATGGTCCTCGCGGGCGACGAGCACGGCTCCTTGTGGACGATCTCCGAGAACGAGCCGAACAGCGAAAATTGGGGGAATTGGACGCAGTCGCCGGGGCCCGGGGACCAGCGCTCCTGATCGCCTCAAAAGCCGTGGCCGAACCTTTCCGCGCGCTTGCTCGTTGTCGCCGTTGAACCCAATCCAAAGGAGCCCGTTATGGCGAACGACCGCGACATTTCCGTGCTGAACAGCCTCACCACCACCACGATCGACAGCGCCCTGGGCTTCGAGCGCTCGGCCGAGGATGCCCAGGCCGGGCGTTTCGCCCAGCTGTTCCGCGACTTCGGGGCCGAGCGGCGGCAGGTGGTCGCCATGCTGCAGGACCAGGTGCGCGCGCTCGGCGGCACGCCCAATGACGACGGCTCGCTCATCGCCGACATGCACCGGCGCTGGGTCGATCTGCGCGCGGCGATCGCCGGCGGCGGCGGCGACAAGGCGATCGTCGAGGAGGTCGAGCGCGGCGAGGACTATCTCAAGGCCAAATATGAGGCGGCGCTGGCCGACACCGGGCTGTCGCCCCCTTCGCTCGAGACGATCCGCGCCGCTTTCCAGTCGGTCCGCGCCGGCCACGACAAAGCGAGCCAGCTCAAGCACGGCATGGCGGGCGCCGAGGGATAGGGGTTCGATCGGCCGGAGCCGCTCGGGCGGTCCCGCTAGGCCGCGGCGCGGCGCGGCGGGGCGGTCGCTTGCGCCTCTTCCTCGAACAGCCACTCTTCGGCCTCCGCGACCGCCCCGAAGCAGCGGCTGTGGCGGCCGGCCAGCGCGCGCATCAGCTGGCCGCGGGCCAAGGTGGGGCTGGCGACGAAGGCGAGGCGCCGCGAGCGATATTCGGAATCGGCGAGGATCGCGTGGAAGGCGGCGACGGTCTGCTGCGGCTGGATCTTCATCTCGCGCACGTC
>DASQFO010000006.1:0-6575 GCA_035633095.1 Allosphingosinicella sp.
CCCGGCCAGATGGTGGTGATCGGCGGCGGCGTCATCGGGCTCGAGCTCGGCTCGGTCTGGCGGCGCCTCGGCGCCAAGGTGATCGTCGTCGAGTTTCTCGACCAGATCCTGCCCGGCATGGACGGCGAAGTCCGCAAGGAATGCGCGAAGATCTTCAAGAAGCAGGGTTTCGAGATCCGCACCGGAACCAAGGTCACCAAGGCGGCGAAGAAGGGCAAGAAGGTCATTCTGACCGTCGAGCCCGCGAAAGGCGGGCCGGAAGAGACGATCGAGGCCGATTGCGTCCTGGTCTCGATCGGCCGGCGGCCGAACACCGAAGGCCTCGGCCTCGACCAGGCCGGCGTCGCGACCAACAAGGCCGGCCAGATCGAGGTCGATCATGATTTCAGGACCGGCGTTCCCGGCATCTACGCGATCGGCGACGTCACGCCCGGCCCGATGCTCGCCCACAAGGCCGAGGATGAGGGGATCGCGGTCGCCGAGATTCTCGCCGGGCAGATCGGCATCGTCAATCACGAGGTGATCCCGAGCGTCGTCTACACCATGCCCGAAATCGCCGGCGTCGGATTGACCGAAGAGGAGGCGCGGGCGCAGGGCGAGGTCAAGGTCGGCAAGTTCCCGATGCTCGCCAATTCGCGCGCCAAGACCAACCGCGAGGGCGACGGCTTCGTCAAGATCGTCGCCGACGCCAAGTCGGACCGCGTGCTCGGCGTCTGGATCGTCGCCTCGGTCGCCGGCACGATGATCGCCGAAGCCGCGCTGGCGATGGAGTTCGGCGCCACCTCCGAAGACATCGCCTACACCTGCCACGCCCATCCGACGCACTCGGAAGCGGTCAAGGAAGCGGCGATGGCGGTCACCGGCAAGCCGATCCATATTTGAAGAGCCTAGTGCTCCTGCGAAAGCAGGAGCCCAGACTGGCGCGACTGGGTTCCTGCTTTCGCAGGAACACAAGGGCTGTGCTAAGCCCCCGCCATGCCCGCCGCTCACCTCCCCGAGGCCCTCGGGCCGATCCTCGACTTCCTCGATATGGCAGGGATCGCGGTCTTCGCGCTGTCGGGCGCCCTGCTTGCGGCGGTCAAGAGGCAGACGTTCGTCACCTTCCTCTTTTTCGCGGTGGTCACCGGCATCGGCGGCGGCACGGTGCGCGACCTCCTGATCGGCGCGCCGGTCTTCTGGGTGCACGAGAACGAGACCTTGCTGATCTGCTTCGGCGCGGCGCTGGCGGTCTGGCTGCTGCCGGCGCGAATCTGGAAGGGCAACATGTTGCTCTGGCTCGACGCCGCGGGCCTTGCCGCCTACGCGACCTTCGGCGCCGCCAAGGGCCTCGCCTTCGAGCTGGCGCCGTTGCCCGCCTTCGCGATGGGCGTGCTGACCGGCTGCCTGGGCGGCATCATCCGCGACCTGCTCGCCGGCGAGCCCTCGATCCTGATGCGGCCGGAGCTCTACGTCACCGTCGCGGCGCTGTCGGCCGCCCTGTTCGTCGCGCTGACTCATTATGCGGGCATCCCCGGCGATGTCGCCGGCCCCGCCGCCTTCTTCGCGGGCTTCGCGCTGCGCGCCGGCGCCATCCTGCGCGGCTGGGGACTGCCCGTCTATTCGCGTTAATCTCCGATCGCGGAGAGCGGCCGAGGGTCGGCCGGCTCCGCCGAAATCGGCGCCAGCGCGCGCTGCCACAGGCCGACGCTCAGCCACCGGCCGAGCTTGAACCCGACCTTTTCGTAGACGCCGGCCTTGGTGAAGCCGAGCGCCTCGTGCATGGCGACGCTCGCCGGGTTGGGAAGCGTGATCGCGGCGATCGCCTGGGTGAAGCCCTGCGCTTCCAGCAGCGGCAGGAGGGCGCCGTAGAGCAAGGTCCCTATGCCGCGACGGTGGGCGCCGTCGGCGACATAGACCGTCGTCTCGACGGTGAAGCGATAGGCCGGTCGCGCCCGGAAGGCGCAGGCAGAGGCATAGCCCAGCGCCGGCCCGTCATCCGCGCAGGCGACGAACCACGGATAGAGGTCGCCGCCCGCTTCGATCCGCGCCCGCATCTGCGCCTCGCCGGGCGGTTCGGTCTCGAACGAGATCGCGCTGCCGGCGACGTAGGGCGCGTAGATCGAGGCAATCGCCGCCGCGTCCGCCGCGGTGGCGCGCCGGACCCTCATCCCCGCCAGACCAGGCCGAGCAGCCGCGCCGGCAGGCCTTCGGGCGCGCGGACCCCGCGCAGCGGCGCGATCGCCGGGCATTCGAGGCAGCGCGCCTGGAGCGCCGGGCCCGCCAGCAGCGATTGCGCATCGTGGAGGGCGCGCTCGATCAGCGCCTCGGGCCGCCGCGCCATTCGGGTGAAGGCGTCGCGCGCGGCGGCGCGTGAAGCGTCGTCCTCTTCGTCGCGGGTGAGGTTCGCGAACAGCCGGGTGAAAAAGTCCGGCCCCTTTTCGAGGAAGACCGGGCGCGCGTCCTCGGGGTCGAGCCGGGCGCGGCGCGCCGCTTCGGCGATGGCGTCGTCGAGCGAGCCGAAGCGGTCGACGAGACCCAATTGCCGCGCGGTGCCGCCGTCCCAGACCCGGCCCTGCGCGATCTCATCGACCCGCGCCGGCGTCAGGCGCCGCGCGCGAGCGACCAGGGCGATAAAGCGGCGATAGGTGTTCTCGACCCCCATTTGCAGCAGCCGGTTCGCCTCGGGGCCCGGTCCGCGCAGGATATCGGGCTCGCCCGACAACGGCGTGGTGCGGACGCCGTCGGCGCCGACGCCGAGCTTGCGCAGCGAGCCCTGGAAGCTCGGCAGGATGCCGAACACGCCGATCGATCCGGTGATCGTCGACGGCTCGGCGAAAATCGTGTCGCCGGCGGTCGCGATCCAGTATCCGCCCGAGGCCGCCACCGATCCCATCGAGATCACGACCGGAATGCCGCGCGCCCGCGCTCCCTGGATCGCGCGGCGGATCCGCTCGGAAGCGAGCACCGACCCGCCCGGCGAATCGACCCGCACCACCAGCGCGCGCAAATTGCCCCCCTCGAGCCCGCGCTCGAGGTTGCGGGCGACCGTCTCGCCGCCCGCCGTGCCCGGGCCGGCATGACCGTCGACGATCAGCCCGGCGACGGTGAGCACGCCGATCTGCCCGCCCGAATCGGTCGCCGGATGCTCGTCGATCCAGGCGTCGTAATGGACCGCGTTATAGCTGCCCGGCACGCCCTCGCCGTCGGCGCCGGCGAGCTCGGCCATGCGCCGGCCGAACATGCTGTGATCGCCGATCCGGTCGACCAGGCCCGCGCGCAGCGCCGCCTGCGCCATGTCGCCGCCCGCCGCCGCGACGAAGCGCGCCGGATCGGCGACATAGGCCGCGATCCGGGCGCGCGGGCGCGCCTGGCCGACATTCTGCCGCCACGTCCCCCACAAGGCGTCGGCGAGCGCCTGCGCCGCCTGCCTCGCCTCGGGCGACATGTCGTTTCTGGTATAGGGCTCGACCGCCGACTTGAACGTGCCGACCCGGTAGACGTTGGCGGTGACGCCGAGCCGTTCGAGCAGGCCCGCATAATAGAGGTTGGCGCCGCCCGGTCCGGCGATCAGCACCGCGCCCAGCGGATCGAGCCAGATTTCGTCGGCGTGGGCGGCGAGCTGGTAGCTGTCGTCGCTATAGCCGGTCGCGTAGGCGACGACGCGCTTTCCCGCGCGGCGGACCCGATCGAGCGCCTCGCCGACGTCGGCCAAAGCGGTCTGGCCGCCGCCGGTGAAGATGTCGAGGTCGAGCGCCACCGCCCGGATGCGGTCGTCGGCCGCGGCCGTGTCGAGCGCGTGGATGACTTCGGCGAGACGGTATTCGCGGGTGATCGCGCCGCCGCCGACCACCGCGAACGGGTCCTGCTCGGCGGGCTGCTCGACGATCGCGCCGGCAAGGTCGAGCCGGAGCGCGCCCTCGCGGGCGCTGTCGCCATAGGGGCTGGCGGAGAGGGCCGCGTAGAGGCTCCCGAAGAAGAGCAGCATGAGGATGAGGACGAGCCCGTCCTTGATTCCAACCAGCAGCCGCCACGCCTTGCCCAGGAATTTCATCGCTCTCTCCTCGCGGGATCGGGCTAACCGACGCCTGCCCGGCTGTAAATGGCCGCGCGCGTTTCGAGAAAATGCATGGCCGCGCCCCTTGACGGCGGATGAACAGGCCCTAAATCGCACCCATTGGCACTCGACACGTTCGAGTGCTAACAGGATCAGCAACTTTAGGCGGCGCCCCCGGCATTGGGCGCGCCCCGCTTATGAGAAAGGTGAACGCATGAAGTTTCGACCGCTCCACGATCGGGTGCTCGTCCGCCGCGTCGAGGCCGAGGAGAAGACGGCCGGCGGGATCATCATCCCCGACACGGCCAAGGAAAAGCCCCAGGAAGGCGAAGTCGTCTCCGTCGGCACCGGCGCCCGCGCCGACGACGGCACGATCACGCCGCTCGACGTCAAGGCCGGGGACAAGATACTGTTCGGCAAATGGTCCGGCACCGAGGTCAAGCTCGACGGCGAGGACCTCATCATCATGAAGGAAAGCGACATCCTGGGCATTGTGGGCTGAGCCCAGCCCGCAATGTCCATCCCAGGAGGGCCCCCATCAAAGTACTACTTTGATGGGACCCAAGCCCGGCTGGGATCCAATCAGACTCAGCATGGACCCCAGCTTTCGCTGGGGTGACGATTTAGGAAGGAACTCAAGACATGGCAGCGAAAGACGTACGCTTTTCGCGCGACGCCCGTGAGCGGATCATGCGCGGCGTCGACATCCTCGCCGACGCGGTGAAGGTCACGCTCGGGCCCAAGGGCCGCAACGTCGTCCTCGACAAGAGCTACGGCGCCCCCCGGATCACCAAGGACGGCGTCACCGTCGCCAAGGAGATCGAGCTCAAGGACAAGTTCGAGAATATGGGCGCGCAGATGCTGCGCGAGGTCGCCTCGAAGACCAACGACCTCGCCGGCGACGGCACCACCACCGCCACGTTGCTCGCCCAGTCGATCATCCGCGAGGGCATGAAGTCGGTCGCGGCCGGCATGAACCCGATGGACCTGAAGCGCGGCATCGATCTCGCCGTCATCAAGGTCGTCGAGGATTTGAAGGCGCGCTCCAAGCCCGTCTCGGGCTCGAAAGAGATCGCCCAGGTCGGCAGCATCGCCGCCAATGGCGACACCATCGTCGGCGAGAAGATCGCCGAGGCGATGGAGAAAGTCGGCAAGGAGGGCGTGATCACGGTCGAGGAAGCCAAGGGCCTCGAGTTCGAGCTCGAGGTCGTCGAGGGCATGCAGTTCGACCGCGGCTACCTCTCGCCCTACTTCATCACCAACCCCGAGAAGATGTCGGTCGAGCTGACCGATCCCTACATCCTCATCCACGAGAAGAAGCTCGGCAATTTGCAGGCGATGCTCCCGATTCTGGAGGCGGTCGTCCAGGCGAGCCGTCCCTTGCTCATCATCGCCGAGGATATCGAGGGCGAGGCGCTCGCCACGCTCGTCGTCAACAAGCTGCGCGGCGGCCTCAAGGTCGCGGCGGTCAAGGCGCCGGGCTTCGGCGATCGCCGCAAGGCGATGCTCGAAGATATCGCCATCCTGACCGGCGGCGAGATGATCTCGGAGGACCTCGGCATCAAGCTCGAGAACGTCACCGTCGCCATGCTCGGCCAGGCCAAGCGCGTCACCATCGACAAGGACAATACCACCCTGATCGACGGCTCCGGCGATTCGGCCAAGATCAAGGGCCGGGTCGAGGCGATCCGCGCCCAGATCGAGACCACCAACTCGGACTATGACAAGGAGAAGCTCCAGGAGCGTCTCGCCAAGCTCGCCGGCGGCGTCGCCGTGATCAAGGTCGGCGGCTCCTCCGAGATCGAGGTCAAGGAGCGCAAGGACCGCGTCGACGACGCCCTCCACGCGACCCGCGCCGCGGTCGAGGAAGGCATCGTTCCGGGCGGCGGCGTCGCTTTGCTCTACGCCACCAGGGCGCTCGACGGCCTGACCGGCGTCAACGACGACCAGACCCGCGGGGTCGACATCATCCGCCGCGCGCTCCAGTCGCCGGTGCGCCAGATCGCCGAGAATGCGGGCCATGACGGCGCCGTCGTCGCCGGCAAGCTGAGCGAGAGCAAGGACGAGACGCTGGGCTTCAACGCCCAGACCGAGGTCTACGAGAATCTGGTCAAGGCCGGCGTCATCGATCCGACCAAGGTCGTCCGCACCGCGCTCCAGGACGCCGCCAGCGTCGCGGGCCTCCTCATCACCACCGAAGCGGCGGTGAGCGAGCTGCCCGAGGACAAGGCCCCGGCCATGTCCGGCGGCGGCGGCATGGGCGGCATGGGCGGCATGGATTTCTGAGCCAAAGGCGGCCCGGGCCAGCGCGCGCGCTGGACCCGGGACTCGCCGAAGGCTCGGACGGCGGGGCGTGCGGCCACGAGCCGCACGAACCCGACCGACGTCAGCGCGGGCTTAGCCCGCGCGTCCATGGAAGTACGAAAAAAGGAACGGGCCGGGGGTAAAACCTCCGGCCCTTTTCTACTGCGCGTTTGCGCCCTCGCCGTCCGCCGCATTCTCCTCGGCGACGACCGTCGCCTCGTTGGCGACCAGCGAATCG
>DASQFO010000007.1:0-1789 GCA_035633095.1 Allosphingosinicella sp.
GGGCGGAGCCGATCGCCCACCGGATGAGGTATTGGATCAGGGTCTTGGGCACGCCGGCGTTGACGTTGTAATGGCTCATCTGGTCGCCGACGCCGTAGGTCGACCAGCCGAGCGCGATCTCGGAGAGGTCGCCCGTCCCGACGACGAAGCCGCCGCGCTGCCCCGCGAGCCGGAAGAGATAGTCGGTGCGGAGCCCCGCCTGCACATTCTCGAAGGTGACGTCGTAGACCGTTTCGCCGGAGGCGAACGGGTGCCCGATGTCGGCGAGCATCTGCATCGCGGCGGGCTTGATGTCGATCTCCTCGCCGGCAATGCCCAAGGCGTTCATCAGCGACCAGGCATTGCCCTTGGTCTCCTCGCCGGTCGCGAACCCCGGCATGGTGAAGCCCAATATGGCCGAGCGCGGCAGCTTCAATTCGTCGCAGGCCTTGGCGGCGACGATCAAAGCATGGGTCGAATCGAGCCCACCGGAGACGCCGATGACGAGATGGCCGCCGCTGACCGCCTCGAACCGGCGGACGAGACCCTGGACCTGGATGTTGAACGCCTCGTAGCAATCCTGATCGAGCTGCTCGGGCCGGTTGGGCACGTAGGGGAAGCGGCGCAGCTCGCGCTCGAAACCGATGTCGGCGACATCGGGCCGGTGCTCGAAGCCGATGGCGCGGAAGGTCTTTTCGGGATGGCCGGCGGCGCGGGCATTGTCGTTGAACGTGCCGTTGCGCATCCGCTCGAGGCGCAGCCGCTGGACGTCGATATCGGCCACCGCGAGCTCGGAGAAGCGGTCGAAGCGGCCGGTCTCGGCGAGCAGCTCGCCGAGCTCGTGGATCGAGCCCTGCCCGTCCCAGGCCATATCGGTCGTGCTCTCGCCCGGCCCGGCGGCGGAAAAGACGTAGGCGGCAAGGCAGCGGCCGGCCTGGCTCGCGCAGAGCAGCTTCCTCTCGTCGGCCTTGCCGATCGTGATGTTCGAGGCCGAAAGGTTGGTGAGGATCAGCGCGCCGGCCAGCGCGCCCATTGTCGAAGGCGGCAGCGGGGCCCAGAAATCCTCGCAAATTTCGATATGGAAGACGAAGTCGGGAAGGTCGTGGGCGGCGAAGACCAGGTCCGGACCGAACGGCGCGCCCTGGCCCGCGACTTCGATCTTGAGGCCGTCGAGGCCGACTCCGCTCGCGAACCAGCGCTTCTCATAATATTCGCGGTAATTGGGGAGGTAGCATTTGGGGACGACGCCCAGGATCTGCCCGCGCGCGATGGCGAGGGCGCAATTGTAGAGCCGGCCGTTGCGGCGCAGCGGCGCGCCGACCAGCAGCACCGTTTTCAGGCCGGCGCTCTCCTTGGCGAGGCGCGCGATCCCGGCCTCGACCGCATCGAGGAAGGCGTCCTGCAGATGGAGGTCGTCGACCGCGTAGGAGGAGATGTTCAATTCGGGAAAGACGGCGAGATCGACGCCGCGCGCGTCGGCTTCCCTGGCCAGCTCCAGCGTCCGATCGACGTTGAAGGCGACGTCGCCCGCCGACCCGCGCGGGCTCGCCGCCGCGACCCGGACGAAGCCGTGGCGGTGGATCGCGCCGAACGGGGGCAGCTTCTTCCTCGCCGGGGCCCTGGCCTTCGCCATTCAGTGCATCTCGCTCATCAGGCGCCTTTATACGCCCGCGCGCGGTGAGGCGAGCCGCGCGTTCGAATTTCCTGATCCGCATCAAGTGCGGGGAACCGGGGCCTCGCTCCGGGTGTTCCACGCCCGCAATCAGGAGACATAATATGCCCACCGAAACCCAATCCAAAGACGGACTGC
>DASQFO010000008.1:0-2824 GCA_035633095.1 Allosphingosinicella sp.
CGCACGCGCAGAACGCCATGCTGATCGAACCCGAGGCCGCCAGCCTGTTCGGCGCGATCGTCACCCTCTCTATGGCAACGACGCCGTTCCTGATGATGGCGACGCGCCGCATGCGCGCCGGGCCGGTGACCAAGGAGATGCGCGACGAGCCGGTCGCCGACGGATCGGACGCGCTGATCGTCGGCTATGGCCGCTTCGGGCAGACCGTCGGCCAGATGCTGGTCGCGCAGGGGATCGGCGTGACGCTCATCGACACCGACATCGAGATGATCGACGTCGCCGGCAGCTTCGGCGCCAAGGTTTATTATGGCGACGGGACGCGGCTCGACATGCTCCGCCAGGCGGGCGCGGCCGAGGCCGAGCTGATCCTGTTCTGCATCGACGGCGACCAGCTCGACCCCGAACTGGTCGAAGCCGTGCACGAAGCCTTTCCCAACGCCTCCATCTTCGTGCGCGCTTACGATCGCCGGGCCTTGCTCAAGCTCAGGGGCACGCCGGCCGCGTGCGTGGTTCGCGAGGTGCTCGAATCGGCGGTGAAGATGGCGCGGATGGCGATGGCGGCGGTCGGCGTCGACGGCGAGGAGATCGACCGCACCGAGAATCTCTACCGCGCCCGCGACCGCGAACGGCTCAAGGCCCAGTTCGAATCGGGCGACCTGCGCGCCCAGATCGACCGCATCATCACGACGCCGGAGCGCGCCGCCCAACGCGAGCCTGGCTAGGGACCCTAGGGCTCCAC
The DNA here is from genome assembly GCA_035633095.1 of Allosphingosinicella sp. Taxonomy (GTDB): domain Bacteria; phylum Pseudomonadota; class Alphaproteobacteria; order Sphingomonadales; family Sphingomonadaceae; genus Allosphingosinicella. The sequence continues at coordinate 740 of DASQFO010000008.1, forward strand.
AAAAGCGCGCCCGATGCCCCGGGTCAGCACCAGCGCCGCGCCCTTCTTGTCGTGCGCCATCCGCCCCGCGAGCCGGGCAGAGTCGACAGTCGTGGAGGTCGGCAGCCCGACCGCGCTCAGATGCGCGAACACCCGGTCGGCATCTTGCGCGGGGCAGAGGCCGCGCTCGACCGAGAGGCGGAACGCCATCGCCATGCCGATCGCCACCGCCTCGCCATGGCGCATCCCGGTCTCCGCCTCGATCGCATGGCCGAAGCTGTGGCCGAAATTGAGCAAGGCGCGCTGCCCCCTGGTGTCGCGCTCGTCGCCGGCGACCAGCGCGGTCTTGGCCCGCACGCAGGTTTCGATCGCGTGAAGCCGCGCTTGCGCGTCGCCGGCAAGCAGAGCAGCGCCTTTCTCCTCGCACCAGGCGAAGAAATCGGGATCGCCGATCAGCCCCATTTTGACGACCTCGGCGTAACCGGCGCGCAGCTCCCCGGCCGGCAGCGTGTCGAGCGCGGCCGGATCGATCAGCACCAGCATGGGCGGGTGGAAGGCGCCGATCAGATTCTTGCCCTGGCGCGCGTTGACGCCGGTCTTGCCGCCGACGCTCGAATCGGCCTGGGCGGTGAGGCTGGTCGGGACGCAGATCCAGTCGCAGCCGCGCTTGAGCAGCGCCGCCGCGAGCCCCGCGACGTCGCCGACAACGCCGCCGCCGACCGCGACGACATGGTCCGCCCGCTCGATCCGCGCCTCAATGAGGGCGTCGAGCAAGGCTTCGACCTGTCCGAGCGTCTTGCTCGCCTCGCCGGGCGGCAGCACGAAGCGGCCGTCGAAGTCCACGCCGAGCCGGTCCGGCCAGCCCGCGGCGGCGACGTTCGCGTCGGTCACCAGGAACAACCGTCCGCCCCGTGGCAGCGCCGCTTCGCCGATCAGGCCGCTGCCGATCCGGATCATTGCGCCGCCAGCGCTTCGACGATGCGGTCGACGATTCGTTCGTGCGGCGCCGCGTCGCTGCGCACGGTGAGGTGCGCTTCGGCGTAGATCGGGTTGCGCGCCTCGGCGAGGCTTCGGAGCAGCACGGCCGGATCCTTGCCGTCGAGGAGCGGCCGGTTGTTCCGGCGCCCGACCCTCCAGGCAAACGTCTCGACGTCGCCGTCGAGCCAGATCGCGGTGCAGCGGGCCAGGATCAGCGCCCGCATGCGGGGGTCCATGAACGCGCCGCCGCCGGTCGCGATCACCGCGCACGGGCCTTCGACCAGCCGCGCGATCACCCGCCGCTCCCGCCCGCGGAAATCCGGCTCGCCGAACCGTTCGAAAATCTCGGCGACCTTGAGCCCGGCCGCCCGCTCGATTTCGGCGTCGGCGTCCACGAAGGGAAGCCCCAGCCGCTTCGCCAGCCGCCGCCCGATCGTCGACTTGCCCGCGCCCATCAGGCCGATGAGGGCGATCGATCTTTCAAAAGCCTCCGCCGCGCGTCGCATGATCCGGGGGCTATACAGAGCGCGCCCCGCTGGGGCAAAAGGCCGGCCATGCGCAGATCCAGTTCGAGTTTCGCCCCGACCCGCCGCCGCCGCTCGCCTGTCGGTCTTATCCTCCTGCTGCTCCTCGTGCTGTTCGTCGCCTTCCTCGTCTATCTGGGCGCGTCGAGGAACGAGGCGCCGCTTCAGCGCATGGAGCAGGATGTGACGAATGAAGTCCTGGCCCGCTAAGGCCCTCCTGCTCGCCGGCGCCGGCGCGCTGCTGGCCGCGCTTCCGGCGCTCGGCCAGAATCGCGACGCGCCCGAATCGCTGCTGCCGCCGGGCTTCGGCGATCCGCAGACCCTGCCGCCGCCCGAGGAGAAGGCGCCGGCCCAGCCGCGCCCGCAGCCGGGTGCGCCTCCCACCGCCGCCGATCCGGGTCTCGAGGGCAATCTCCTCGACGGCGTCGAGGAGGTCGCGGTCGATCCGCGGGCGCTGGCGCGGCCGACCAACTATTTCACCATTCCCGAAGGCGCCGAGCGTCCGGTCGACCTGGTCGGCCCGCTCGAGCCGGGCAATTTCGGGCTCGGCCCCGCCGCGTTCGGGCGGACGCCGGGGCCGATGCTCGCCGGGCTGATGCGGCGG
>DASQFO010000009.1:0-1506 GCA_035633095.1 Allosphingosinicella sp.
CCTGACCGCGCTGAAGGCCAAGGCCGAGCGCAACAGCCGCCTGCTGTTGGCGAGCCTCGCCGGGGTCCGTTCGGCCGGCGAGCAGATCACCCGCATCCGCGCCGCCGGCGACAAACTGCGCACCTATTCCGCCGACGGCCAGCCCGTCGAAGTGCGCCAGACCCCGATAACCCGCGACCGTCGCACCTGACGCGCCGGGGCCGGGCGACGGCAACGGCGCGGTGCTGCTGCTCGCCGCCGCGGGCCAACGCCCACCCCACGCGCTTTGCTGTCCCGGACTTGATCCGGCAACTGTAGTCAAGTGGCCGCCGGGATAAAATCTTTGCCGGCCTTCAGCATCGCGTTGAGCGTCACGAGAAGCTTGCGCGCGGTAGCGATGATCGCCTGTTTCACCGATTTTCCCGCGGCCTGAAGACGCTCGCGGAACGCCCGGAATCCCGGGTCGAACCGCGAGGCCTGCAAGGCCGCGAGATATAGCAGCGCCCGCGGAACCGGCCGCCCGCCCGCGATCGCGCGGGACCCGCGTCGCTGACCGCTGTCGCGGGCGACGGGCGCGAGCCCGGCCATGGCCGCGACCTGGCGGCGATCGAGCTGGCCGAGCTCGGGGAGTTCGGTGAGCAAGCCCACCGCCACCACTGGCCCGACACCAGGCGCGGTGCACAGACGGCGGTCGACTTCGGCCAGCTCGGGATCGGCGGCGACGCGCGCGGCGATCTCGGCCTCGAAGGCGGCGATCTCGTGAGTGAGCCGGTCGATATGCCGGCTGATCGAGCGGCGCGCGAAGGCGTCCTGGGTCTGCTGGAGGCGCGTAAGCTCCTGTTTTCGCATGCCTACAAGCTGTCGCCGGCGCGGCGCGCCCTCCAAGCGTTGGCGACGCGCAGGCGACAGCGGCACGGTCGGCGCGAGCTCGAGCCGCGCCCCCATTTCGGCGAGGACACGGGCGTCGACCCGGTCGGCCTTGGCGGTGACGCCGATCGCGCGCGCAAACTGACGCGCCTGGGCCGGGTTGACGCGGGTATAGACCGCGCCCGCCGCTTCGAGCGCCGCGCGGAGTGGCCGGTCATAACCGCCGCTCGCCTCGAAAACCACCAGCGCCTCCGCCTTCGCCGCCGCCTTGGCGAAGCGGCGCAGCGGCGCCGGTTGCATCTCAATGCGTTCGGCTTTTCCGTTGCGTTCCTGCGCGTCGATCCAGTCCTTGGCGACATCGACGCCGATGACAAATTGTGGCATGATCCCTCCTGTCCCTGTGCGTGCGGGGTCTGCTGACACAGCCCCAATCAACTGTTCAGGTTGACGATCGAACGGCGGGCGGCTCCCAAGCCGGATCACGGGCTCTCAGCCCTGGGACCTCACGGGATACCGTCCGCCACCCCCAAAATAGCACAGCGCCATTACACAGGGACCTCGAGTCCGAAGCGCCGCTATGGAGGATGAGCGTCGTGTAGCGCGGCACGCCCTGAACGCCCTGTACCTGAATCAGGTCTACCATATATATATATATATATC
>DASQFO010000010.1:0-1569 GCA_035633095.1 Allosphingosinicella sp.
AGATAATGGCGCACCGCCTCGCGCAATTCGCCGGTATTGACCCCGCACGCCTCCATGACGCGGCCGGCATGGACGTCCTCGATCAAGGCGAGCAGCAGATGCTCGAGCGTCGCATATTCGTGCCGGCGGCCGCTCGCCTCGGCGAGGGCGTTGTGGAGCGTCTGCTCGAGCTCACGGGCGAAAGACGGCATTTTTCCAACTCCTGCGCTCCGGCGATGAGCGCCGGACCCGTTAACCATTATGTGGCGTTCGTTAACGCTTCATCAACCCGGCGGCGGAAATTCGTCATTTCTTGAAGAGATCGTGGGCGGAGGCCTGGAAGCTGACCGACGTCTCGAGCTTGGCCGTGACCCGCGCGATCTCGGCTTGGAGGATCTCGATCCGGGCGCGCAGCTCCTCGACCGACAGGGGATCGAGATCCTGCTTGGTCAGCAGGGTCAGCGGATCGTCGGGCTTGTCCGGAAGAAGCTCGTCGAGGTCCATGGCGAGCAGCGTTGACCCTGACGGCGCCCAAGTCAATAAACCCGCGACCGCCTTTGCGACGAACGGGACATGATGGCCGCTTTGCCCGAAGAGATGGATGCGATCGACCCGGCCGAAGCGGGCGGGCCCGAAGTGCTGGTCCCGGTGCGGCGCCCGGTGCCGAGGCCGGGGCCGGGCGAGCTGCTGATCGAGGTCGCGGCGGCTGGCGTCAACCGGCCGGACATATTGCAGCGCCGCGGCCTCTATCCGATGCCGCCCGGCGCGCCCACCATTCCCGGGCTCGAAGTGGCGGGCATCGTCGCCGCGACCGGCGAGGAGGTGCCCGGCGAGCTCGTCGGCCAGCCGGTCTGCGCGCTGCTCGCCGGCGGCGGCTATGCCCGCTACGCGACGGCGCCGGTCGGCCAGTGCCTGCCCGTGCCGGCGGCGCTGACGATGATCGAGGCGGCGGCGATGCCGGAAACGCTCTTCACCGTCTGGACCAATTTGTTCGAGCGCGCCTACGCGACCGAAGGCGAGACCGTGCTCGTCCATGGCGGCACCAGCGGTATCGGCACGATGGCGATCACGCTTGGCAGCCTGTTCGGCCTCGTGACGATCGTCACCTGCGGCAGCGACGAGAAATGCCGCCGCGCCGAAGCCCTCGGCGCAGCGCATGCGATCAATTACACTGCGGAGGATTTCGTCGCCGCGGTGGCGCGGCTGACGGAGGGGAGGGGTGCCGACGTCGTCCTCGACATGGTCGGCGGCGACTATCTGCCGAGGAACCTCGAATGCCTCGCCGAGGACGGCCGCCACATCTCGATCGCGATGCAGCGCGGCATGACGGCCGAAACCAGCATCGCCAGGATCATGGGCCGCCGGCTGACCCTGGCCGGCTCGATGCTGCGGCCGCGCTCGGTCGCCTTCAAGTCGCTGGTCGCCGACGAGATCGCGCGCAGCGTCTGGCCCTATGTGGAGGAGGGCCGCCTCAAGCCGGTGATCCACGCCACTTTTCCGCTGGCGCAAGCCGCCGACGCGCATAGATTGATGGAATCGGGGGACCATGTCGGCAAGATCGTGCTGACGACCTGAGCGCGCAAAGGGGGC
>DASQFO010000011.1:0-3274 GCA_035633095.1 Allosphingosinicella sp.
TTTGCCTGAAGGGTGCGGTTGGCCTATCCGGAGCGCCGTGAGACTTCGCCGCCTGCTGACGTTCCTGGTCCTGCTCGCGCTGGCCATCGCGCCGTTCGGGCGGATGGGCATGGCCGAGGCGAAGGCGATGCCGCATCACGACATGTCCGCCATGGCGCCGCATTGCTCCGGCGGTCCGGCGCCGGACGGCGACGAAGGCGGCGGCATTGCGGTGGACTGCATGATCGCCTGCGCCGCGATGACGCCCGCCGCCGCGCCGTTCCTGGCGCCGCCGCCCGCCGCCGAAGCGGCGCCGGTGGCGATATCCTCGTCTTTGGCCGCCGGCATTCGGCCCGAATCCGAGCCCCCTCCTCCGCGACCCTCCTGACGATCTCGAACATTCGATCGAATCCCAAGGAGACAGAAGATGAAGTATTTCATGACCGCGGTCGCGCTCGTGATCGCCGCTCCCGCCGCCGCGCAGACGGCGCCGGCGCAGCAGCATCAGGGCCACGATCAGCACCAGCAGCACGGCCAGGGGCAGCACCAGGGGCAGGCTCAGCACGGCCAGCATCAGCACGGCCAACATCAGCAAGGCCAGCATCAGGAGCAAGGAGATTGCTGCGCCGACCGCAACGGCAACGGCCGGATGGATTGCTGCGAAGGCATGGCCCAATCGGGCGACCGCCGCGGCTGCTGCCCGGAGCCGGCGCCGACGCCGGCGCCCGCGGCCCCGCCGCAAGCCAACTGAGGCACACGGGCAGGGCGACGGCTCCGGCCGCCGCCCTCGACCCGCCTCAGTGGCAGCCTTTGAGGTCGCGCTTGATCAGCCAGTAATTGACCGGCCAGGCGGCGAGGAAACCGGCGGGGATGGCGAAGACCAGCCCGCGGACGAACATCCATGAGAAGATCGAAGGGGCGCCCATTCCGCCCATTTGATAGTCGACGACGTTCATCACGATTTCCATGACGCCGATCGAGACGACCTCGCCGACCCAGATGATGCGGAGCGCCGCGACGAGGCCGATGCCGCGGCTCTTCATCACCGGGACGAGGCCCAGCGTCATGCCCGATGCGTAGGCGAGCAAAGTGGCGAGCGTGATCGTCTGCCAGGCGGGAAGGCCGAGGCTGACCCCGATTGCGAGGCCGGCAATCTCGCCGATCACGCAGCCGGTGAGGCAATGAAGCGTGGCCTGGGCCGACGTAACCAGCGGGTTCGATCCCCCCTGACCGTGATGGGAATGAGCATGAGACATAGCAGCTCCGCTAAATGGGTTGATACCCCTACATGGTATGTTGACATATACCCCCATAGGGCATATTGCAACCGGAGAAATCGGGAGTCGTTCGATGAAACGCGAGAACAAGCCAAAGCTGCTCAACCGGCTGAGCCGGATCGAAGGCCAGGTCAGGGGCGTTGCCCGGATGGTCGAGGAGGAGCGCTACTGCATCGACATACTGACTCAGATCCAGGCGGCCCGCGCCGCGCTGGCGCGGGTCGAAACCGAGATGCTCAAGGACCATCTCGGCCACTGCATCGAGGCCGCGATCACTGGAGGCGACGTCGCGGAGCAGCGGCAGAAGGCGAGCGAGCTCATTCAGCTTTTGGAACGGAGTGCAAAGTGAAGTCGATTTTCCTCGCTGCCGGCGCCATCATCGCGGTCGCGGCATCCGTCCCGGCATTCGCGCAACACACCGGTCATGCGCCGCCGGCGCCGACAGCGGCTCCCACTCCGGCGCCTGCCACACCGGCGCCTCCCCCAGCGCGGCCGCCCGCCGCCCAGCCGCGGCAACCCCAGACCGATCATAGCGCGCATCAAATGCCGCAACAGCCTCAGGGGGAGGCGATGGATCATGCGGGACACGCCATGCCCGGGATGGAGCAGCCGATGACGGGCGCTCTCGGCGCATATCCGATGAGCCGGGAGGCCTCCGGCACGGCGTGGCAGCCTGACGCCTCAACCCATGGCGGGCTGCATGCCACTGCCGGCGATTGGACCCTGATGGGCCACCTTGTGCTGAACGGCGTCTACGATTGGCAGGAAGGGCCGCGCGGGGACGAGATGGGCTTCGTCTCCGGCATGGTCATGGGCATGGCCCGGCGCGATCTCGGCGAGGGCATTCTCCAGGTCCGGGCGATGCTGAGCCCCGATCCCTTGATGGGCCGGCGCGGCTATCCGCTTCACCTCGCCTCGGGCGAGACCGCCGACGGCGTCACCCCTTTGGTCGACCGCCAGCATCCCCACGACTTCTTCATGGAGCTGTCGGCGAGCTACAGCCTTCGCCTTGGCGGCGATGCCGGCTTTTTCCTCTATGCCGGCCTTCCGGGCGAGCCCGCTTTCGGTCCGCCGGCCTTCATGCACCGCATGTCGATCATGGATTCGCCCGAGGCGCCGATCAGCCACCATTGGCTCGATTCCACCCACATCACCTTCGGCGTCGTCACCGCGGGCGTTGTGCTCGGCGGCGTCAAGCTCGAAGCCTCGCGCTTCAACGGCCGTGAGCCCGACGAGAGGCGCTACAATATCGAAACCGGCCCGCTCGACTCGACCGCGCTTCGCCTGTCCTGGAACCCGACGCCCAACCTCTCGCTCCAGGCGAGCTGGGCGCATCTGGTCAGCCCGGAGCAGCTCGAGCCGGACGAGAACTCGACCCGCTGGTCGGCAAGCGCGATCCTGACCCGGCCAATCGGCGCCAACGGCTGGTGGTCCACCACCCTCGCCTGGGGCCGCCGCTCGGGCGAAGACGAGCAGTTCGACGCCTTCGTCCTCGAAAGCGCGGTCGGACTGCGCGACTGGACCCTGTTCGGCCGCGCCGAGCACACCGAGAACAACGAGCTGGTCTCGGTCGGCGGCCATCATGGCCCGACCTTCAACGTCGGCAAGGTCTCGCTCGGCGCGATCCGCGATTTTCGAGTGGCGCCCAACGTGCGGCTTGGCGTCGGCGGCCTTTATGCGTTCAACTTCGTCCCCGAGACGCTGGAGGCGCTCTACGGCGGCCAGCCCAACGGTGCGATGGCGTTCATTCGGCTGAAGGTCGAGTGAAGGCGACGGGCGGCAATAAGCGGGCTTGGCCCCTGGCCCTCTTCGGATGGCTGGCGATTCTCGCGGGCGGAGTCCCAGTTGGGGCGGCAGCCCATGAAAATCACCAGCGCGAGCAGGTCGACGAGGCTGGACCGGCGAACGGCGCTGCCAACGCGCCGACGATGCGGCAAGCGATGGCGGAGCACCGCGAGGCAATGGAGCAGGCGGCTCGGGCCGATCGCCCGTGGCCGGCCCGGCTTCTCAACTGGATG
>DASQFO010000012.1:0-1740 GCA_035633095.1 Allosphingosinicella sp.
CCAATGGCCGCGATAGGCGTTGGGCGCGCCCTCGTCGGCCGCGCCGAAAGCACGGCTCACCGCCCGGTCATAATCGAGGAAGAAGCGGATCCCCGGTATCCGCTTGCGGATCCTTTTTTCGGCGGCGTCGGCGGGATCGACGGTGATTCCGAAAAAGGCGGCCTTGTCGTCGTCGAACAGGCTTCCCCTTTCAGCCATCGCCGCGAGCGCCGCCTCGGCCTGCGGATCGGCCGCGCTGCCGAAGAAGAGCAGCAGGATCGCCCGCCCGCCGGCGGAATCGAAGCTGTATCGGTCGTTGCCCTCGAGCGTCGCGCAGCGGAACCAGGGCGCCGCCTCGCCCAGGCCGAGAGGAATTTTGCGCGCGCCTGCCATGGCTTGAGGCTAGCCGCTCCGCGTCGGGCTGGCAATTTGCGCGCCTTGCGGCATAGCTTGGCGCATGATCGAGGGATTCGAGCTGGATCCGGCCTGGCCGCACATGAGCCTCGCGGAGGTGGACGCCCGCCTGACCGCGCCGGGCGCGCGCTTCGAGATGGAGGAGGCCGTGATCCGCGGCGTGCCGACGCGGGTGTGGAAGAACGCGCCGCCTTCGCTGCCGATGCTGGCGCGCTTCTCGCGGATCCACGGCGACCGGCTGATCTGCATCTACGAAGAGGAGCGCATCGGCTTCGAGGCCTCGTTCCGGGCGAGCGCCGCGCTCGCCGCCGAGCTGCGGCGCCGCGGCATCGGCAAGGGAGACCGCGTCGCGCTCGCCATGGTCAACCTGCCCGAATGGCCGGTCGCCTTCTTCGCGATCACCGCTTTGGGCGCGATTGCCGTGCCGCTCAACGCCTGGTGGACGGGACCCGAGCTCGCTTACGGTCTCGCCGATTCGGGCGCGAAGGCGCTGATCTGCGACGCCTCGCGCCAGGCCCGGATCGCGCCGCACCTCGGCGACCTTGCGGACCTCGCCCACGTCATCGTCAGCCGCGCCGAAAGCGGCGACCGGCTCGAGGACCTGATCGGGACTCCGGCGGGCTGGGCAAAGCTCCCCGATGCCGATTTGCCCCAGATCGACATCCACCCCGACGACGAAGCCGGGATTTTCTACACCAGCGGGACGACCGGAAAGCCCAAGGGCGCGCTCGGCACGCACCGCAATTTGATGACCAACATTCTTTCGAGCGGCTATACGACCGCCCGCGCCGCGCTCCGCCGCGGCGAGGTGCCGCCCGAGCCGCAGCCGCGCGTCGGCCTGCTCGTCATCCCGCTCTTCCACGTCACCGCATTGAGCGCGAGCATGATGGCCGCTTTGGCGGTCGGCAACACCGCGGTGTTCATGCGCAAGTGGGACACGGTGGAAGCCATGCGGCTGATCGAGCGCGAGCGCGTCACCATCACCGGCGGCGTCCCCGCCATCGCCTGGCAGCTCCTCGAGCATCCCGACCGCGACAAATATGATCTTTCGAGCCTCGAGATCATCACTTATGGCGGCGCCCCCTCCGCGCCCGAACTGGTGAGGAAAATCCGGGAGGAGTTCGGCGCTTTGCCCGGCAATGGCTGGGGAATGACCGAGACGATGGCGACGGTCACCGCCCATGTCGGCGAGGACTATCTCAATCGCCCGGACAGCGCCGGCCCGCCGGTCCCGGTCGCGGACCTTCGCATCATGACCGTGGACGGGGCGGCGGAGGTCCCGGTGGGCGAGGTCGGCGAGCTCTGGGCCAGGGGCCCGCAGATGGTCAAAGGCTATTGGAACAACCC
>DASQFO010000013.1:0-3869 GCA_035633095.1 Allosphingosinicella sp.
TCAGCCCGGCCTCCTCGGCGATCGGGATGAAGATGTCGGGCGGGACCTGGCCGTGGCGCGGGCTGGTCCAGCGGCACAAGGCTTCGACAGAGCTGATCAGGCCGGTCGAGGCCTCGATGATCGGTTGGTAGAGCACCGAAAGCTCGCCCTGCGCGATCGCCTTGCGGAGGTCGACCTCGAGCATCCGGCGCTTCTCGATCTTCTGCGCCATCGAGGCTTCGAAGCGCACGTCGCAGCCGCGGCCGCTCGCTTTGGCTTCGTAGAGGGCGATGTCCGCCTCGCGCATCAGATCTTCGAACGAGCGATCTGCTTGCGCAAAGGCGATACCGGCCGACGCATTGGCCTCGACGAGGTGGCCGGTGATCCTGAACGGCTCGCCGAAGCAGCCGCGCACCGCCGCGAGCAGCGCGTCGGCGTCTTCATCGTCCCTGCAGATGCGCAGGACCGCGAACTCGTCGCCGCCGAGCCGGGCGATGAAGTCGTCGCCGCCCACCGCGCCGCGCAGCCGGTCGGCGAGGCCGCGGATCAGCTGGTCGCCGGCGTGGTGGCCGAGCGTGTCGTTGATATCCTTGAACCGGTCGACGTCGACGCAGGCGATGGCGAGACGCGCGCCGCCGCCTTCCGCCTGCTTCGCGAAGCGGACGAGCTCGGTTTCGAGCAGGCGCCGGTTGGGAAGACCGGTGAGCGCGTCGTGGTTCGCCAGATGCTGCGCCGCCGCCTCGCGGGCTTCGAGCGCGCGGGAGGCGGAAAAGAGCCGCCGGGCCAGCGCCGAGACGACCATGATCGCAAGCGCTAGACCGACGAGGACGAGCGGCAATACGTTTCTCATCAAGAGCAGGCCCGGGCGCCGCGGCGTCCAGCTCAGCATGCCGAGCGGCCGGCCGCCGCCGTCGGTCTTGAGGGCGAAGCTGCCGCGGCGCTCGCCGCCGGGCGCCGCGAAGCCGAGGTCGGGCAGCAGCATGTCGCGGCCCGCCGCCCGCCAATAGGCGTCGTCGAGCTTGATGAAGGAAACCAGGATGCGCGGCTGCGGGCTCTGCAGCGTCATGTCCACCGACGGCGTGATCGTCATCACCGAGGCAAGCTCGCCACGGCCGCCGATCTGCACGACTGCGGCGGCGCTGCGTCCGTAGCGGCGCTCGGTGGTGCCTTCGGTCGCGCCCTCCACATAGGCGGCGTCGGTGATCCTGGGCGAGACGTTGCGTCCGCCGCGGACCTGCGCGACCAGGGGCATTGCCGCCGCAAGGTCGCCGGCGAGCGCCGCGTCGGGCATCCGGCCATCGCTATTATAACCGTAGACGGGCCGGTTGCGCTCATCGAGGATCATGATCCGGTCATGGTGGAAGCTCTCCGTCATGAAGGCGCCGACCTCGAGGTCGAGCCAGCCGGGATCGAAGCCGGTGCCGCGGCTCTTGGTCACCGCCTCGTCCCACCAGGCGACGCTGCGCACTTCGCTCAGCGAGCGGGTCAGGCGCGCGTTGATGCTGTTGTCGATGAGCTCGGTCTGCGCGCCGACGATATTCTCGTCCATCTTGCGCGCGGAATAGAGGATGACGGCGATCATCATCGCGCCGACGACAAGCATCAGGCCGGCCACCGGCACGACGAAGCGCCGCGTCGCGGTCAAGCCGATCTGCTCGCGGAGTCCTGCCACGTTCTTCGCCATCTCGCCCGCGCTTCTATCGGGCCTGGGTTAACGAAAGGCTGACCAACTTCCCGCGCATTTTACAGGGTCGCAGCCGACTCCGCGGCGACCGAAACTGTCGCCAAAAGGCCACATCCTCGCCGATTGCGTAAATTTTTTCTTAACCATGCGACATCGGCACCATGTCTCCGGAGACTAGGAGGGCGAAGAAGGGTCGAACCAAGAGGGGCTTTCGTGATCGTTCAACTGGCCATTGCCGCCGCCGCGCTGCAGGCCCTGGGATACGTGCTCTACGCCCGCCTGTTCCTCAAGAAGGCCATCCGGCCCAACGCCGCCAGCTCGTTCATGTTCGCCTACGGCACCGGGCTGCTGGTCCTCCTGGAGTTTAGCGACGGCGCCACCTGGCCCGTGCTCGCGCTCCCCGCCACCTGCGCGGCGCTCAGCGTCGGCATCGCCCTTTTGTGCATGCGCAAGCGCGCGACCGACCCGGTCGACCGGGTCGAGGCCACCGCCTTTTCGGCCGACGTCTGGCTGACCGTCCTGTGGGCGGCGATCGCGTTCGGCTACGGCAACATCTCTCCCTTCTCCGCCGGCTTTCTCCTCGCCGGCAACGTCACCACGCTCACCGCCTTCTTCCCTGTGCTCCGCTCGACCTGGCGGACGCCGGAGCGGGAGCGGCCCGAACCCTGGCTGGTGTGGACAGCGGCCTACTCTCTCCTCACCGTGGTGACGCTTCTCGCCGACCAGGGCCGCCATCCGGCCCTGCTCGTTTATCCCTTGCTGAGCGTGGCCCTCCACGGTTCGATCGCCGTGATGGCGATTCGCGGACGGGTCGGGCTGTCGCGCTGGGTCGATGCGGCCAGGTCCATCTACATCGGTCGCAGCGCGATCCACGGCGAAGGCATGATCGCCGGCCGCCGCTTCGAGGCCGGGGAAGTGGTCTGGAAGATGACCGGCACGCCGGTGTTCGGCGCGGTCACCGAAAGCGGGCCCAATTATATCGGCCTCGGGCCCGGCGTGTGGCTCGATCCCGATCTGCCGCTCGACCATATCAACCATCATTGCGCGCCCAACGCCGCCTTTGGCGCCCGGCGCCAGCTCGTGGCGCTGCGACCGATCGGCCCGCACGAGGAGGTCACGCTCGACTATTCGACCACCGAGGCCGACCCGGCCTGGAGCATGGGCTGCGGCTGCGGCGCGGCCGAGTGCAGGGGGATTCTCTACGCGATCCAGCGCAGCTTCGCCGAGCGTGCGCAGCCGCCCGAGGCGAGCCCGCTGATGCAGCTCGTCTGGCACCACCGCCGCGCCGCTTTCGGCGCCAGCGCCTTTCCGCAGCTGCCGGCCGCAGCGCCGCCGCGCTTCCAGCCGGCCTGGTCGTTCGGCCGGCGCCCCCCGATCCTGCCGGCGTCGCTCGCGCGCCGGCGCATGCTCCGCGCTCGCCGTGCCGGGGGGTCGCGGCTCGCCTGGCGCGCGCTCAGCCAGGCTTAGAGTCCGCTTTTTGGTTTACTGTCCGCTAACCAGAATCGGCTAACAGCCGGGGCATGATCCAGCATCTCCTTCGCAGCGCCGCGCTCGCCGCCCTTGGTTTCGCCGCCTTCGCCACCACGCCCGCGCTCGCGCAGGAGGAAGCCGGCGAAGCGTCCGGCGCGTTCGACATCAGCGCGACCGCGACGATCGTGTCGGACTATCGCGACCGCGGCGTCTCCCTGTCCGACCGCGATCCCGCGGCCCAGGCGTCGGTCGACGTCTCCATCGGCGGATTCTATGCGGGGGTCTGGGTGTCCTCGATCGCCCGCTACTCCGACTCCCTTGTCGAGGCCGACCTCTACGCCGGATATGCGGGCGAAACCGGCCCGATTTCGTATGAAGTCGGCGCGCTCGCCTCGCTGTATCCGGGCGGCGACGGCAGCGGAGACATTTACGAGGCGACCGGGTCGCTGTCCTACAATATCGGCCCCGCGACGGCGCGGCTGAAGCTTTTCTACGCCCCCGACCAGGAGAACCTGGACGGCGACAATCTCTATGCGAGCGTGGATGCGCGCTTCGCGCTTCCGGGCACCCCGGTCACGTTATTCGCCCAGTTCGGCCGCGAGCGCGGCTCGTTTTACGGCCGCAAGCACGACTTGTCGTTCGGTGCCGAAGCCACACGCGGGCCCTTCACCGCGAGCTTCGGCTATTTCGACACCGACCTCGACGGCGTCGCGTCGGGCCTCGGCCGCAACGTCCG
>DASQFO010000014.1:0-6007 GCA_035633095.1 Allosphingosinicella sp.
GCGGCCGCCCGGCGAGAAGCGCGCTGGTCGCGATCATCTCGTAGGAAACTAGGGGGGCGGCGACACCCTCTTCGGCGTTCAGGGGCTGGGCCTGGCTTGCGACGCCGCAAGTGCCGCCCAGCAGCGCCGAAGGAAAAAAGCCGTCGTCCAGGCGGAACGTCTCGAGGACGGCGCCGGCCGGCGGCATGACGATGATATCGACCCGGTTGGACGGGAGCTCGACATGCCGCCCCCCCGCGTCCCAGGCAATCGTCGCGACGTTGGTGACCGTGCGTATAACGGGCACGTCCGCCATCGCCGGCGCCGCCATGAGCAGCGACGCCAGGAAGGCGAGCAACCTCGCCCCGAGAAAGAGCCCTCGGGTTTTCACCATGATTCCCAAGAGGTTAGCGGGCACGCGCCCGCTCTCCCCTAGCCGCGCCTAGTTGATCGTGACGCGGAACAGTACGGTGCGCGTGCCGCCTGGCGGAACGGCCGGAATCGTGCCGCTCACCACGCCGGCGGCGTGGCTGCCGGCAAGGGGTCCGTCGGCATTGCAGGTCGCGCCGGTCACAGTGCCGTTGACCAGCACGCCGAACGTCGATTCGTACGTGGTGGCTGCGGGAAGCGTGTCCGAAATCGCGACGCCAGTCGCGGCCGCGCCGCCGGCGGCGTTGGAGACGGCGATACAATATTCGACGACCGCGCCCGGTATCAATTTGGGGTTGGTCGTGCCGTTGAGCGGGTCGCTGATCACGCGGTTGCTCTTCGTCGCGGTCAGATTGGCGGCGAAGATGGTATAGTCATCCTCGTCGAAGTCGATGCCGTCGCGCGCCGTATTGCCGTTGGCAGTGGTGTCGGCGAATACGGTATCGACGCCGGCGGTATTGGCGCCCGCGGTCTGGGTGACGACGGCGCCCAGCGAACCCGCGGCGGTCGCTTCGGCCGCGGTACCGGTCAGGCGAACGCCGGCGACGTCGTTGGTCGAACGGCCGAGCGGAACGTCGGCGAGGACGAACACGCGGATGTTGGCGTCGGCCGCGACCTGATCCAGGTAGGTGATCAAGGTGTCGACGCCGGAATCATAGGCGCCGTTGTTGTTGGTGTCCTGGTACATACGCAGGTTCGACACGTCGAAATTGTCGGTGCCGCCATGTGCCGCCGTGCCGCCCACGCGATTGGCCGCCGCAAGGGCGAAATCGAGCGGAGCGTTCGACGTATTGGACACGATGAAGCTGGTCACCGCGGCGAGCTGGCCCGGCGACACCTGGGTCGTCGAGCTGCCGTCCTCGGCGACGGTGAAGTTGACCTTGCGGTCGACCGTGAAGCTGTTGCTGGCCGAAACGCTGGTCTGGGAAACGCCGCCGACCTGAAAGTTGACGGTGACATTGTTGGTGATGGTGGAACCGGCGGTCGTGCCGGCCGCGAAGGCGGGCATAGCCGTCCCCGCCGCGACAGCGAGGATGCTCGCCGCCGCGCCCAAGCGCGCAATGTTGTTCATGGTTCTGGTCCGTTTTTCAAAGGGTTGACAGCGCCCTTACCCACCCCCGCCGGCGCCGCTGCGCGGGTTCGAGGCCTATTTTACGATGCCTCTGAATTTCAATTGTCCACCGGATCCGGCGGGGATCGCCTGCGCGAACCGCCATTGGACGCTATTGACGTCCGCAAGGGTTGCAGGCCGGCTGGTGCCATCGGCGGCCCGGACCGCGAGCGCGGAGAGCGCTCCCCAGTTCCTGCCGCCGTCGACGGAATAAGCCGCGCCGGGACTTTCGGTGCCGTCGAAGACGACCGAATCGGGAATCGGGTTGGAGACGACGAAATCGCTCGCAGGCGCGGAGCCGTTATTCCGGTAGCTCAGCACGAAAACCAAATGATCACCGGGCGTTACGACCCCGGGCGCTTCAAGCGTGACGCGCGCCGCGCCGCTCGCGTCGGTCACGGTCCGTTCGACGAACACTTCGCTGGTCAGCGCGACCTGGTTCTGCGCCAGCGCGGCCGACGGCAGGGCAAAAGCGAGCAGGATCAAGAATAACCTCATTTTCAAACTCCTCAGTCGATCGCAACTTGGAAAGTGACGGTGCGGGCGGCCCCTGCGGCGACGGTGCCGAGCCGAACCGCGATGCCGCTACCGGTATATTCGCCCGCATCCGCGTCGGCGGCGTCGCTGACGGGCGCGCCCTCGAGCGTGATCGTGCCCGCCCTGAAGCTCGAGCCGGCCGGAATCGCGTCGGCGATGCGCAGATTGGCAAGGCTCCCCGAGCCGCTGACCGAGGCGACGAGCCGATAGGTGATGATCGAGCCCGGCACGCGGGTCGCGCCGCCGAACGGATCGACGACGACGGCGCTCTTCACGAACGCGACGCTGGCGGCCGAAACGGCATAAAAGCCGTCATCCTCGGCGTCCGCGCCGGTCGCGCCGACGACGGCATCGCCGCCGCCCTGGCCCTGGCCGGCGAACGTCGTGCCCGGCACCCCCGAGCCGGTCGCGGCGACCGCGACGAGATCGACGCGGCCGCGCTGGCCATCGGTGGCGCCGGCGGGGATCGAGGAGAGCACGAAGATCAGTACGGAGGCGTCGGGCGCCAGCAGCGGATTGTTCGCGCCGGCGACGTAGACGGTGTCGATGCCCGGGTCATAGACGCCGTTGCCGTTGCTATCGATGACGATCGAGGTCGCCGACGGATTGAAATCGTCGCCGCCGACATTGTCGCGCGCTGTCAGCACGAAGCTCTCGTTGCCGTTGCCGGCGTTGGTGACGCGAAACGTCAGCACCTGATTGGTCGCCGCCGGGGAGGTGGCGACATCGCCGCCGTCGGTCGATGCGACGCTGACGTCGAGCAGCTCGTCCACCGTCAGGCTGACGATGTTCGAGGTGACGCTGTCCTGGCCTCCGGTCGGCAGATCATAGGTCGCGGTGGCGCTGTTGTTGATGATTGTGCCGGCCAGCGTGCCGGCGGCGTGCGCCGGCAAGGCCGCGCAGAGTGTGCCGGCCGCAAGGACGCTGGCCGTCATCCACCGCAAACGAAGCCGGTGATTTCGCTTCGTAAACCCGCAGCGGGGGATTAACCTCACTTCGCTCACAAATCGGCCCCTTTCAGTCGCCGATCTACTCAGAGAAGGTTAACAAACTGCGGTTAATACGGTATTGAGGTTAACAGCCCCGCGCGGCGCCTTGCCTCGGCGCGTTAATCAAGATCGAAGGGCGTTTTCGGGTGCAAGGACGACGACGTATCGGCGTTCGGCCGTCGCCGATCGTCCACCGTCGGCGATCCGCTCTTTCGCTCGCGGATTGGCATTGGCGTCATAGCCCGCTACTCGGCCTGAATGCTGAGCCTCCCCTTCATCCGCGACAGCAGCGCAATTGTACGCAAGGCGATCGCCGACAAGAATATCGCGCTCGATCTCGACGCCCTGCTCGGGCTCGACGGCGAGGTGCGCGAGCTGAAGACGCGGGTCGAGGCCCTCAGGCAGGAGCGCAACGCGATCAGCGACGGGTTCAAGAGCGCGCCGCCCGAGGAGCGGCCGGCGCTGGGCGCGAAAGCCAAGGCGATCGGGGCGGAGATTTCAGAGATCGAAGCGGCGCTGGACGAAAAGCAGGCGGCGCTCGACGCGCTGCTGCTGCGCGTGCCCAACATTCCCTGGGAGGGCGCGCCGGTCGGGCCCGACGAGACCGCCAATGTCGTGATCCGGCAGGAAGGGACGATCCCCGCCTTCGATTTCGAGCCGCTCGACCATGTCGCGCTCGTCGAGAAGAACGATTGGGCGGACCTTGCGCGGATCACCCAGGTGGCGGGTTCGCGCCAATATTGCCTCAAGGGCCGGCTGGCCCTGCTCGAGCAGGCGTTGATGTTCTGGGCGCAGAAGCGGCTCGCCGCCGACGGCTTCACGCTGATGACCGTGCCGGCGCTCGCCCGCCCTCAAGCGTTCGTCGCCACCGGCCATTTCCCCGGCCACGAGGACGAAGCCTATCACATCCCCGCCGACGACCTTTACCTCGCCGGCACCGGCGAGATCGCGCTGACCAGCCTGCACTCAGGTGAGACATTCGATGCCGACAAGCTGCCGATCCTCTATGCCGGCTATTCGCCCTGCTTCCGCCGTGAGGCGGGGAGCGCGGGCCGCGACGTACGCGGCCTCTTGCGCGTCCACCAATTCTACAAGCTCGAACAATATGTGATCTGCCGCGACGACGACGAGGAATCGGCGAAGTGGCATGCAAGGCTGCTCGCCAATGCCGAGACGATGCTGCAGGCGCTGGAAATCCCGTACCAGGTGGTCGAGACTTCGACCGGAGACATGGGCACGGGCAAGTTCCGGATGAACGACCTCGAATCCTGGGTGCCGTCCCTGGGCAAATATCGCGAGACCCACAGCTGCTCGACCCTGCACGACTGGCAGGCGCGGCGCGCGAACCTCAGATGGCGCGACGAGGAACGGAAGGTCCGCTTCGTCCACACGCTCAACAACACCGCGCTTGCCTCCCCCCGCATCCTGGTGCCGCTGATCGAGAACCACCAGACTGCGGACGGCCGCGTCAGGCTGCCCGAGCCGCTCAGGGAGTTGATGGGTGGCGACCATCTCTGACGCGGACAAGCCCCGGCTCGGCCTGTTCCTCAGGGAAGGGCCGGCGCTGGCGGCCCGCCTCTGGCGAAGCTTTGGCAGCCTTGAGCCGCGCGGGCCGGAGGGCGGTCCGAAGCTGATGGTCGTCCCCGGTTTTCTGGCCAACGACCGCACCACGCTCGGTCTGCAACGCGCGCTTGCCGGCTCCGGCTATCGCGTCCTCGGATGGGGCCTTGGCCTCAATACGGGCGTCCGGAATGATACGCTGGACAGGCTCGCCGCGCGGGTCGGTGCGTTCGGCGAAGGCGGCCCCGTCATCCTGGTCGGCTGGAGCCTAGGCGGCATCTACGCCCGCGAGCTCGCCAAGGCGCGACCCGGCCTCGTTGCCAAGGTGATCACGCTGGGCTCGCCCTTCTCGGGCGATCCGCGCGCCAACAATGTCTGGCGGCTCTACGAATGGATCGCCGGCCATCCGGTCGACGACCCGCCGATCAAGACCGACCTCGAGGGAAAACCGCCGGTGCCGACGCTCGCCATCTGGTCGCGCTGGGACGGGATGGTCTCGGTCGCCAGCGCGCGCGGCGAGCCCGGGCAGAGCGACCGCCAAATCGAGGTGGATAGCAGCCATATGGGCTTCGCGGTCAGCGGCCGCGCCTTCCCCAAGATCGTCGCGGCGATCCGCTCCTTCTAGGCGAGAAACGGCGCCGCCACCTCCTTCGGCACGCGCAGCGGGCGGCCGCTCGCCTTGTCGATGATCGCCCAGGTGGTGCGGGCGCGCACCCGGGGCTTGCCGTCGTCGCCGACGAACTCGACATGGCGGTCGAAGCGCGCGCCTTTGGGCGCCTCGCCGACCCAGGTGCGCCCGGTCACCGTCTCGCCCGGGCCCACTGCGCGTAGATAATCGATCTCGTGCCGGATCACGACCCAGACATAAGCGTCGACATGGTCTTGCGGCGCGACCGCGTGCCAGTGCGCGGTCGCCATGTCCTGGATCCAGCGCACCCAGGCCGCATTGTTGACGTGGCCGAGCTCGTCAATGTCTTCAGGGGCCGCTGTGATGCGCTTCTCGAACGGCGTCACTGCGCCCCCATCTGGGTCAGGATGAAGGCGTAGGCCTCGGCCACTTCCTGGAGCCGAGTCCACCGGCCCGATCGGCCGCCATGGCCGGCGCCCATGTTGATCTTGAGGAGCTGGAGGTTGGTGTCGGTCCTGAGCGCCCGCAGGCGCGCCGACCATTTGGCCGGCTCCCAATAGGTGACGCGCGGGTCGTTGAGGCCGCCGGTGATCAGCATCGGCGGATAGTCCTGGCGTTTCACCTGATCGTAGGGCGAATAGCTGCGGATGTAGTCGAACACGGCTTTGTCGACGATCGGATTGCCCCATTCCGGCCATTCGCCCGGGGTCAACGGAAGCGTATCGTCGAGCATGGTGTTGAGGACGTCGACGAACGGTACGTCCGCGACAATCG
>DASQFO010000015.1:0-2406 GCA_035633095.1 Allosphingosinicella sp.
CGCGGCCGAGGATATTGACGTCGCCGAGGCCGTTGGCGGCGACCGTCGCCGGGCCGTTGACGGTGAGCGCGACCGTTCCGGCCGTGGTCGTGACGAGGGTCGCGTTCTGGGCGATGAGGCGCGAGGCCTCGACATCCCCGGTCCCCTGGACGTCGGCGCGCAGCGCCCGCGCGGTGCCCGAGATTTCGAGCCGGCCCGAGCCGAGCAGGCCGAGCGAGAGATTGTCGGCGGCGACATTGGCGGCGCGGACGCGGCCGCTGCCTTCGACCGTGAACTGGACGTTGAGGCCGCGCGCGCCTTCCACGTCGAGCGTGGCCGGGCCGATCAGCCGCGCCGAGCGCAGGTTGCGCGTGGCGAGCGCGATGGTGACCGGGCCCGAATCGGCGCCCGGCGTTCCGCCCCAGCCCGAGCGGTTGCGGCGAATCCTGAGCGTCTGGCCCTGGACGTCGACGGTGACCCGGTCGATACCCTCGCGCGTGCCGCTCGCGGCCGCATAAGAAGGGCGGCCGAGGGTAAGCCGGACGATATAGGGCCCTTCGACGACCACCCGGTCGAAGTCGGTGATCGAATAGCGGCGGTCGGCCGCCGCCGCCGGGGCGGCGATCGCGGCAAGGCCGAGAAAGGCAAGCATGGTCCTGATCATGTCACGACCATGGCGCCAAAAGATTAATCGTCAATGTCCGGCGTTATCGGCACAGGCCCTGAATCAGCTTCCGCAGCGGACGTCGCCCGATCCCGACTTGCTGATCGTGCAGCGCGCGGGCCCGGCGACGGTGACGTCGCCCGAGCCGCGCAAATCGACCGCAGCGGTGCCGGTGGCGCGGGCGTTGATGTCGCCCGAGCCCACCAGAGCGATCCCGGCATCGGCGGTTTCGAGCCCGGCGAGGTCGATATCGCCCGAGCCGGTAAGCGAGACGGTGGCGCGCCGGGCGGCGCCGGCGCCGCGGATTCCGCCCGACCCGGTGAGCGCGAAGCTCGCCTCGGCGACGCGCACATTGGGCAGGTCGAGCGCGCCCGAGCCCGTCACCGCGGCGGCGAAGCTTTGCCCCTCGACCCGGTCGACGCGCATGTCGCCCGAGCCGGAGACGGAAGCGGCGGTCAGCGCGGGCACGGTGACGCGGACCGTGACGCCGCGGTGACGGCCGCCGAACCACGACCAGCGGCCCGAGCGGTTGGCGATCCTGAGCGCGCCATTCTCGACCCCGATCTCGAGCCGTTCGAGCGCCCCGGAATCGCCCTCGGCGCGGACCGACGGCGCGCCGCCGACGGTGACGATGACGTCGTGCGAGCCGGCCAGATCGATCCGCTCGAAGGCGCCGACCTCAAAGCTGCGCTGCGCCCGCGCCCCGTCGCCATGCCGCGCGCCGGCCGAGCAGGCGGCCGCCAGGGCCAGAACCGGAACGATGGCCAAGAGCTTGCGCATGTTCGTCTCCTCAGAGTGTGTTATTGCTATAATACACATGAGATCTGCGGCTGGCAATGAAAAAGGGCGGCCCGTCTCCGGACCGCCCCCGAGGGGACAGTTACGAGTAACTGTCCCCGTTTCCCGTGCAGGGCAGGCTCAGGCGTCGACCTTCGCCTTGTGGTGGAGGACCGCGGCCTTGTTCAGGATCTCGAGCAATTTCTCGAGCGCCGCCTTCTCGTCGATCTGCTCCATCGCGCCAAGCTCGCGGGCGAGGCGGGTGGAGGCGGCCTCGAAAATCTGCCGCTCGGAATAGCTTTGCTCGGGCGCGTCGTCGGGGCGGAACAGGTCGCGGACCACCTCGGCGATTGAGACGAGGTCGCCCGAATTGATCTTCGCCTCATATTCCTGGGCGCGCCTCGACCACATGGTGCGCTTCACCTTGGGCTTGCCCTTCAGGGTGGCGAGCGCCTCCTGCATGGTCTTGTCCGAGGAGAGCTTGCGCATGCCGACGCTTTCCGCCTTGTTGGTCGGGACCCTGAGGGTCATCTTTTCCTTTTCGAAACGGAGCACGTACAGTTCCAGCTGCATGCCCGCGATATCGGTCGACTGCAGCTCGATCACGCGGCCGACGCCGTGCTTGGGGTAAACGACATAATCGCCAACGTCGAAGCTCAAGGCTTTCGTTGCCATCTATGAAACCTTCCTATGGAAAATGGCCGCCTGTGCCGGACTATACCCGCATCTGCCCCAAGAGACGCGGTTTGAAGCTCCGATTATGCGGCAGTTCTTCCGTTGATCAGCGGGTGCGGATGCGAGGGCATCCGCTTCGATGCCTTGGCTTATAGCAGGAAATGCGCCGGAAATCTAGGGCCGCGGCGCTTCACGGCTGCGCAGGGCGTCGAGGCTCCAGGGCCCGGGGCCGGCCATGCTGATGTAGAGGAAGACGAAGCAGTAGAGGATCGCGGCGTCGCCCATATTGTTGACCGGGAAGAAGTCGCGTG
>DASQFO010000016.1:0-1884 GCA_035633095.1 Allosphingosinicella sp.
GACCTCGTCATCGCGCTCGAGGACGAGGAAGCGCCGGCGGACGCGCAGGTCGTCCGCATCCGCGCCTCCGCGCAAGGGGAAAGCGGCATTTATCGCTACGACCGCGCCGCCCTGATCGGCGCGCTCACCTTCGCCAAAGGAGGCGCGCATGGCTGAGTTGCTGCTGATCGCGCGCCTCGCCGGACGCCGCATCGCCTTTCCGGCCGCGGAGGTCGAGGCGGTGGTCGAGCTGGAAGGGCTGACGCCCGCGCCCCGCGCCGCGCCCCATGTCGCCGGCCTCTCTGCCCTGCGCAGCCGCGTGCTCACCGTGATCGACGGCCTCGCCGCGCTGGAGGCCGGCCGCTTCGGCGAGCTCGGCCGCGACGCGATCGTCGTCCCGTCGGGCGGACACACTTATGCGCTGATGGTCGAGGAGGTCGAGGACGTGATCGAGGCCGAAGCGCCGCCCTCGCCCCTCAAAGCGCCGCTCGGCGCCGGCTGGGACCGGGTCGCGCTCGGCACGGTCGAGGCCGAAGGCGGGCTGTATTTGCTCGTCGATCCGCACGCGCTGATCGCCGGGCCTGCGGCGCGCGCGGCGTGAAGCCTTAAGCTTGTGCTTACCTCTCGCCCTTACGGCTGCGAATCCCGGGCCCAGGGGCGCCCAACGGAGCGGATGAAATGAGAAGCTGTCTGATCGTCGACGATAGCAAGGTGATCCGCAAGGTCGCCCGGCACATATTGGAAACCCTCGATTTCTCGGTCGACGAGGCCGAGGATGGGCGGCAGGCGCTCGATCGCTGCGAGGCGAGCCTGCCCGACGTCATCCTGCTCGACTGGAACATGCCGGTGATGAGCGGGATGGAATTCCTGCGCGCGCTGCGCCAGGCCGACGTCGCCCATCAGCCCAAGGTCGTGTTCTGCACGACCGAAAACGACATCGCCCATATCCGCGCCGCGATCGATGCCGGCGCAGACGAATATGTGATGAAGCCGTTCGACCGCGACACGCTCCATTCGAAGCTGCAGATCGTCGGCGTCGCGTGAGATCCGCCACCGCACTCGCGCGACGGCGGCTCGACAAGCCCGCCGACCCGCCCGTCCGCCTGATGATCGTCGATGATTCGGAGGTCGCCCGGGCGGTGCTCTCGCGCATGGTCTCCGCGCATGCCGATTTCGCGCTGGCCGCCACCGCCGGCAATGCCGAGGACGCGCTCGAAGCGCTGCGGACGGTCACGGTCGACATCATCCTGCTCGACATCGAAATGCCGGGCGCGAGCGGGCTCGAGGCCTTGCCCGAGATCATCCGCGCGGGGCAGGGCGCGCGCGTCCTCATCGTCTCCTCGATGGCCGAACATGGCGCCGAGACGACGCTGAGGGCGCTGGCGCAGGGCGCCGCCGATGTCCTGCCCAAGCCCGGCATCGGCAATTTCGCCGGCCGCTTCGCCGACATCCTCGCCGAGCGGCTGCGCCGCCTCGGCCGCGCCGAACGCGAGGAGGCGGCGCGCCCGGCGCGCGCGCCCGCGCCGCCGCTCCAGCTGCGCGACATGCCCGAAGGCGCGCTCGGCTGCGTCGCGATGGGCGCATCGACCGGCGGCCTCGTCGCTTTGTTCGATTTCCTGCGCGCCTTGCCGCCGATCGGCGCGCCGATCCTGGTCACCCAGCATCTGCCCGCTTTGTTCATGCCGCATTTCGCCCGCCAGCTCGAAGCCGCGTCGGGCCGGATCTCCCGGGTCGCGGCCGATGGCGAGGCGCTGCGCCCCGACGAGATTCACGTCGCCCCGGGCGACGCCCATCTTTGCGTCGCCCGCCACGCCGGCGAGGTGCGCGTCCGGCTCGACCGCAAGCCCGCTTCGTCGGGATGCCTGCCGTCCGCCGATCCGATGCTCGCCTCGGTCGCCGCCGCCT
>DASQFO010000017.1:0-1699 GCA_035633095.1 Allosphingosinicella sp.
GACCGCGCTCGCCGTATTCGCTTCGACCGCGGCCATGGCCGACGAGATCGTTTTCACCGCGACCCTCGAAGGGCACGCGATCCTGCCCGCGGCGACTTTCGTCAAGCCGCCGGCCGATGCCCCGGCCTCGCTCATGAACGCCGGCAAATACACCACGCCCGATCGCAAGCGCGCCGACGCCCTCGGCTCGGTGCCGGGCAAGGACGGCGTGCGGCCGACCGGCCTTTCGATGCCCTTCGACGGCCAGCCGGTCCAGGGCTTCTCCGGCATCAAGACCGCCGGCGACGGCACCTGGACACCTCCAAGAACCTCGCGCTTTTCGGCCTGATGTGATTCCCTGGATCCGGTCGAATCGGGGGGCGTGGGATGCGGGGCCAGGGCGGGTTCTTCGACGTTGACGATCGGCTGAAGGAGCTTTCGGCGAAGGGCGACGATCTCGAGCGGTTGAACGCCATCGTGGATTTTGAGGTATTCCGCCCCGATCTGGCGCGTGCCGTGCCGCGGTCGGACGGATCGAAGGGCGGACGACCGCCTTTTGACCACGTGTTCATGTTCAAGGTCCTGATCCTTCAGGCGGCGCATGGTCTTTCCGACGAGCGGACCGAGTATCTGATCAAAGACCGGCTGTCGTTCATGCGCTTTCTCGGCCTGGGCCTGGCCGATGCGGTGCCGGATGCGAATACGATCTGGACGTTCCGCGAAGCGCTGACGCGGGCGTGGATCGACGGCCAGCCCGCGATCGAGGTTCTGTTCAAGGGGTACGAGGTGGCGCTGACCAGGGCTGGGTTCCTTGCCATGGGCGGGCAGATCATCGACGCGTCGATCGTCGCTGCGCCCAAGCAGCGCAACACCGACGGGGAGAAGCGGGACATCAAGGCGGGCCGCATTCCCGAGGCCTGGAAGGACAAGCCCGCCAAGCTCGCCCAGAAGGACCGCGATGCGCGCTGGACGGTGAAATGGTCGAAGGCGAAGCCTGCCGACGACGGCTCGCCGCGCGTCGATCTGGCGATCCCGGCCTTCGGCTACAAGAATCACATCGGCATCGACCGGCGGCATGGGCTGATCCGGACCTGGGTCGCGACCGACGCCGCCCGCCACGACGGGGCGCAACTGCCGAACCTGACCTCAAAGGCGAACACCGGCAGCGAGGTCTTCGCCGATACCGCCTATCGCTCGAAGGTGAATGAGAAGCACCTCGTCGATAATAGGCTCGTCTCGCGCATCCACCGCAAGAAGCCGAAGGGTAAGCCGATGGCGGCGAACGTCGCTCGCGCGAACGGCGCCAAGTCCAAGGTGCGCTCGGCGGTCGAGCATGTCTTCGCCCGGCAGAAGGGACCGATGGGCCTCGTCGTCCGAACCATCGGCATCGCTCGAGCCACGATGAAGATCGGCCTCGTCAACATCGCCTACAACATGAAGCGCGCCGTCTGGCTGAGCGAGCAGGTGGCCTTCGCCTGACGCACTGTCGCGATCCACGAAAGCCTGCGCCCGCCGAGATCCCAATGGCCTCGGACCAACAATGCCGCCGCTACACACGCCCTCTCAACAGCCGGCGCTTACGCAACCGCCGCCCAACACACGGTTATTGGAGGTGTCCACCTTCACCATCCACGTGCGCATCTTCACACTCCGTCAGTCGGAAATCGTGCGTGCTCACAAGTGTTAACGTAGAGCTTGCACCGGACTTTATCAACCTTCT
>DASQFO010000018.1:0-6284 GCA_035633095.1 Allosphingosinicella sp.
AAGCGGGTCACCACCGCATTGCGGGCGCCGATCGGCCCGGCGCCGCCCGCCGGGGCCGGCGCGGACGCCGCCGCCGGCGCCGCGGCGGGCTGGTTCGGCGACCGTGCGTTCCCGGTCGTGCTGCTGCTCCGCCGGGTCCGCTGCGGCGCCGGGCCTTGGGTCGGCGTCTGGCCGATCACCTGCTGGAGGACCGGCAGCAATTGCTCGGCGTCGGCATGCTGGAGGAAGACGACGCGGATTTCGCTGCCGTTCGCCGCGCGGCGGTCGAGCTCGCGCGCGACCTCGATCAGGCGGGCGACCGAGGCGCCGTCGCCGCGAAACGCGATGGCGTTCGAGCTGTCGACCGGCACCACCGAAACGCCCTCGGGCGCCAGCTCGCTCAGCGCGGCTGCGATCTCGCGGGCGCCGGCATTGTCCAGTCCGACGACGCGGGTCGCGCTGGCGTCGAGGTCGATCCGGGCCAGGACCTGACGAATCCGCGCGATATTGTCGGCGAAATCGGAGACCACGATCGATCCCCTGGAGGCGCTGATCGCGCCGTCGCGGCTGACCAGAGGCCGCAGCGTCTCGACCGCCGCCGCGGCCTCGACATGACGGACCCGGAAAATCTCGGTGACGAAGCGGCTCGAGCCCGCCCGCCGGCCGCCGACCGGCGCGGTCGAGGCCGCGCCAGCGACCGGCTGGATGCGGAGCGCCCCGCCCGGGGTCGGCACCGCGACGAAGCCGTTGGCGCGCATGGTCGAGAGGAACAATTCGAAATATTCGGTCCGCGACATCGGCCGCTGGGTCACCACCGAGACGCGGCCCTGGACCGCGGGATCGATGATGAAGGTGCGGCCCGTCACCCGCGCCGCGTCCTGGATGAAGGCGCGGATGTCGGCGTCGCGCAGGTTGAGCACATATTGCGCGTGGAGCGGGAAAAGCGGGGCGCAGACGAGCGCGAGGGCAAGCAATACTCGTTTCACCGATTCATCCTCACGCGCAGCGGGACCGCGCGGCCCCCGCGATCGACCATGACGCTCACTTCGCCGCCGGACCGGCCGATCGCCGCGCGCGCCTGCTCGAGCGAGGTGACGCGCTGGCCGCCCACCGCGACGATCACGTCGCCCGCGACGAAGCCGGCGGCGCGGAACGCCTGGCCGCCGTCGCCGCCGGGGCCGACGATGATGCCGTTGACCCGGCCTCCGGCCATGCGCGGCTGGAGATTGAGCGCCTGGCCGGCGGCGGGCGCGGGCGCGGCGGCCGGAGCGGGCGGCGCCGTCATCTGAATCTGGGGCGCCGGCGCCGGCGCGCCGGCGACCGTCTCCGCGGGCGTCGACTGATCGAGGAAGATCTGCTCGAGCGCGCCGCCGCGGCTGATCGTGACATTGTCGAAGCCGACCTGGGTCAGCGCGACCCCGGGCATGATCTCCTCGCCGACCGCGAAGCTCATCTGGCGGCCGTCGGGAAGGGCGATGATCGCGGACCCCCTCCCGGTCGCCCGGTCCTCGCGAACGCCGTAGAGCTTGAGATTGAGCGAGGTGACGACGGCCGGGCCGGCGCCGGCGCTGAGGCGGAAGAAGGGGTCGAAGCCGGTCAGCACCGAGCCGTCGCCGGGCGCGACCAGCGCGCTCGCGGCCCGCCACTCGCCGACCGGCCCGAGCGGGGCGAGGAGGACCCAGATCAGGCGCGCGCTCTGGACGGCGATGAGGACGAGGAGCGCGAGCTCGGCGGCCGAATAGACGGTGGGGCGCGGCAGCCTTTCGAGCAGCCGCCCGCGATGCTGGGTCAAGGCGAGGCGCGTCGCGATAGTCAAATACTCCCCCGAACGGCCATCCCGCCCAGCTATGACCGCCCGGTGACTCAAATAAGACAGGGGGCCGGCGAAAATCAGACGGCTCATCGCTTTGAGCTGGTTGGCGAAAACGCCTCCCCTTCCGCGGAAGAGTCGTGCGCCGGGAAGGTTCACAGCTTTTGCAGGCGCACGCAAGCCGATTCGGGGCGGCGGAAGCCGGGGACAGCCCCAAAAAGGCGGGCGACGCCCCTAGGGAAAGGCGCCGCCCTTGAAGCCTCCGTCTAGCACCGGGATTCTGGACCGAAGCTGAATGGCTTAGCGCGCGACTACCAGCCAGACCGGCCAGGCGGTCAGCGCCATCAAGGTGCCGAGCGCGAGCCTGGTCGTCGCGGACACCGCCTCGCCCTTGAGGCGCATCATCAGCACGGCGGCGAGGCCGAGCAGCCCGGCGCCGAGCAGGATGACGGGCAGCTGCCACGCCCCGACCCAGGCGCCGATCGCGCCCAGGAGCTTGGGATCGCCGCCGCCCATCCCGACCCGGCCGCGCAGGCGCCGGTAGAGCCAGGCGATCAGAACGAGCGCGGCCCAGCCGATCGCGGCGCCGGCGGCGCGCTCGGCAAGCCCCGGCCCGAACCCGGCCCAGGCGGCGGCAAGACCGAGCGGGATCAGCGGCAGGGTCAGCCGGTCGGGCAGCCATTGATGGTCGAGGTCGAGCGCCGCGGTCAGCAGCAGCCACCAGCCGAGCAGAGCGGTCGCGGCTGCGAGCGGCATCGGGTGCGCCAAAGCGGCAACCAGCCCGATCATGCCGGCCGCGATCTCGATCGCGAAATGATTGGGGTCGATCCGGCCGCCGCAGCGCCGGCAGCGGCCGCGCTGGACTAAAAACGAAAAAGCCGGGACCAGCTCGCGCGCCCGGAGCGGCGCCTCGCAGGCATCGCAGCGCGAGCGGCCGGCAAGCACGCTCCGGCCCCTCGGCCAGCGGATCGCGGCCGTGGCGAGGAAGCTCCCGGCGACAAGCCCAAGCGCGAGGCCGGCGGCGGCGAGAATCGCCGGCGATAGCGTCGAAAGGGCTGAAATGGACACCGCGCCGCCCTAGGGGGGGCAGCGGGCCGGTTCAATCTCTAGCGGGCGGCGGTCCGGAGCGAGGCGTCGTGCGCGGCCAGCGCCTCGCGCGCGAGCTGCGCGGTGGAGACCGCGCGACCGCCCATCGTCTCGACCTCGAATTGGCGGTCGGAGGCCAGCGCGCGGCGCCATACCGACAGCGCTTCGGCCTCGCGGCCGGTTCGCCAATAGACCTCGCCGAGATTGATCAGCCGGGCGGGATCGTCGGCCGATCCGCGGCTGGTGTCGAGAAGGAGCCGTTCGGCCCGCGCCCAGTCCTGCCGCTCGATCGCGGCGACGGCGAGCGCGCCGGGCGCGTAGCCCGTCTCGGCGATCGGCGCCCGATGGTTGGCCGCGCAGGCGCTGAGCGAAAGCGCGGAAAAAGCAAGCAATCCAAGCGTCTTCATCGGCTGTCCCCTGCCAGAAGACAGATCGCTTACGCTTCTGTTACGAATTTTGCAAGCTTTGATGATGGTTAGGTTACTGTTTTATTACAGTTTTATGACAAACCGCCCATGGACAGGAGGCGCTGCGCCTGGATCAGGTGGGGCCGGTCGATCATCCGGCCGTCGAGCGAGAGCGCGCCCGCTTCCGGATTGGCTTCGAACGCGGCGACAACCGCTTCGGCATGTGCGATCTCCGCTTCGCTCGGCGTGAAGGCGGCGTTGATCACGCTCACTTGACCGGGGTGGATCGCCATCATGCCGGTAAAGCCGTCGCGACGAGCGCGGGCGGCGAAAGCGGCGAGCCCCTCCAGATCCTTGAACGCCGGATAGACGGTCTCGATCGGCGCGACGCCGGCGGCGGCGGCGCCGAACAGGCAGAGCGAGCGGGCGAGCTCGTAGGGCGGCGTGAACCGGCCGTCCTCCTCTCTGGCGGTCGCGGCGCCGACGGCGGCGGGCAGGTCCTCGGCGCCCCAGGTCAGGCCGGCCAGCCGCTTTGCCCCGCTATAGCTGCCGAGCGCGAACATCGCGGCCGGCGTCTCGGTGGCGATGGCGAGGATCGACGCGGTGACGTTGCCGCGCTCGGCGAGGCGCCGGCCAAGCTCGGCCACCGAAGCGCCGCCTTCGGCCTTGGGCAGGACGATGCCGTCGGGGTGCGCGGCAAGGATCGCGGCCAGGTCCTTCTCGTTCTCCGGGCTGTCGAGCGGATTGACCCGGACCCAGAGCTTGGCGAGGCTGTTGTCCTTGAGGAACTGGGCGACGACGCGGCGCGCGTCGGCCTTGGCGCTGGGAAGGACGGCGTCCTCGAGGTCGAGGATCAGCGCGTCGGCGCCGGCGCCGAGCGCCTTCTCCATCCGGTCCGGCCGGTCGCCGGGCACGAACAGCAGCGAGCGCGCTTTCATTGGACGGGCTCCCACGAAAAGCCCTCCCCCTCGATGGGGGAGGGTTGGGTGGGGGTGGAGTCAATGCCGGGCTGTGCCTTTCCGGAGAGTCCACCCCGCCCCAGCCCCTCCCCATCAAGGGGAGGGGCTAATTGGTGCACGATCCTGCTCATTCCGCGCGCCGCTGCACCAGCGCGGTCCGCTCCATCACGCAGACCAGTTCGTCGCGCTGGTTGTACATGCGGTGCTCGAAGGTGACGATGCCCGCCTCGGGCCGCGAATTCGAGTCCTTGAGGGCGACCACCTCGGTCTCGGCGCGCAGCGTGTCGCCGATGAAGACCGGCGCCGGCATCCGCACCTTGTCGTAGCCGAGATTGGCGACGAGCGTGCCGAGCGTGGTGTCCCCCACCGAGAGGCCGACGAGCAGCGAGAAGGTGAAGGTGCCGTTGACGACGATGCGGCCGAACTCGGTCGCTTCGGCGTAGGTCTCGTCGAGGTGGAGCGGCTGCGGATTGTGGGTGAGCGCGGAAATGAGCAGATTGTCGGTCTCGGTCACCGTCCGGTGCGGCTGGTGCCTGATCCGGTCGCCCAATGTCCATTGCTCGTACGTGCGGCCGGGCATCAGGCCCCCTCCCCCTTCTCGATCCGCGCCAGCAAAGCGCCTTCGCTCACCTGTGCTCCCTCGCTCGCGTTCAGCTCGGCGACAATGCCATCATAAGGGGCGACAAGGCTATGCTCCATCTTCATCGCCTCGAGCGTCACCAGCTTCTGGCCCTTGGCGACCTTGTCGCCCTGGCGGACCTCCACGGCGATCAGCTTGCCGGGCATGGGCGAGACGATGGACCCATCTGAAACGCCGCCCGCGCCGGCGGCCCCAAATCTCGGGGGTCCGATCAGATAAGTCTGCCCGGCGAAACGCACCACGATCTCGCCGTCGCCAGCCAGCCGATACCGCCATGCCCTGCGGCCGGGCCTCATCACGACCGCCCTCGTCTCATTGCCGTCGCTAAGCCTCATGACCGTCTCGCGCTGGGCGTTCAGCCGAAAGCCCGACAAGCCCCGGTTCAGCGTGCCTCCCCCTTCGGAGACAAGCTGATAGGCCGCCGTCTGCCACACTTCGTCCGGCGTTTCGACGGGAGGGACGAGGTCGTCCAAGTGGCGAGGGATGAATCCGGTATCGACGTCGCCGGCCGCGAATGCGTTGTGGACGAGCGCCCGATACAAGAACGGCGCATTGGTCTTGAGCGGCCAAATCTCGGCGTCCTCGATCATGAACGACAGTGAGAAGATCGCGTCCTCGCGCTTCTCCTCCCAGACGATCAGCTTGGCGATCATCGGGTCATAAAAGGGCGTGACCGAGTCGCCTTCCTCGACCGCGCTGTCGATCCGCCCCGTCCCCTCCGGCAGCTCGAACAGCACCAGTCGGCCCGAAGAAGGCAGGAACTCGTTCGACGGATTTTCGGCGTAGAGCCGCGCCTCGATCGCGTGGCCGCTGATCGCAAGCTCGTCCTGCCGCTTCGGCAGCTTTTCGCCCGATGCCACCCGCAATTGCCACTCGACCAGGTCCTGGCCGGTAATCTCCTCGGTCACCGGATGCTCGACCTGGAGCCTTGTGTTCATTTCCATGAACCAGATCCGGTCCGCCCTCAGCCCCTCGCTGGCGTCGGCGATGAACTCGATCGTTCCCGCGCCCACGTAATCCACCGCCTTGGCCGCCTTGACCGCGGCATCGCAGATCGCGGCGCGGGTGGCCTCGTCCATGCCGGGCGCGGGCGCCTCCTCAATCACCTTCTGGTGACGGCGCTGCAAGGAGCAGTCGCGCTCGAACAGATGGACGATATTGCCGTGCGTGTCGCCGAACACCTGCACCTCGATATGGCGCGGGCGCAGGATATATTTCTCGATCAGCACGCGGTCGTCGCCGAAGCTGGAAGCGGCCTCGCGCTTGCAGCTCTGCAGGCTGTCGGCGAAGTCTTCGGCGGCGTCGACCCGCCGCATCCCCTTGCCGCCGCCGCCGGCCACCGCCTTGATCAGCACCGGATAGCCGATCTTGTCCGCCTCCATCTGGAGCCGCGCCGGGTCCTG
>DASQFO010000019.1:0-3038 GCA_035633095.1 Allosphingosinicella sp.
GGGCGACCAGTCGGACGGCGGCGCCGCGCGCCTCGCCATCGTCATTAAGAACCAGCCCGGCTCGCTCGCGGTCGTCGCCGGCATTCTTGGGTCTCACGGCGCCAACATCGTCTCGATGGACCAGACCTCGCGCGACGGATCCTTCCACACCTTCCACTTCGACGTCGAGGTGCACGACGTCCAGCATCTGATGCGGATTCTCGCCGCCCTGCGGGCGACCGACGTGGTTTCGACCGCCGAGCGCCTCTAGCCGACGTCGATCCGGAAAATCTCCCCGTCGAAATCGACGATGTAGAGATTGCCGGCCTGGTCGACGCCGAAGCTGCTCGGGTTGTCGATCGCGCCCGCGTCGGGCGTAAAGTCAGCCCGGCGCAATATGAACTGGCTGCTCGGGATCGTCGATCCGCTGCCGGCGCGCGCGATCGGGAACGACCACACATTGCCTCTGATGAAATCGGCGAAGATATACTGGCCGCGCAGCGCTTCGACCGGGCCGCGATAGACATAGCCGCCGGTCACCGAATTGCCTTCCCTGGGACCGCTGCCGTGCGCATATTCGGCGACGGGCGGGACCAGCCCGGGCACGGGGGTTCCATTGAAGACCGCTGTGCCCTCCATGATCCGCCAGCCGAAATTGGCGCCGCCGTCGGTCGGCCGCATCAGGTCGATCTCCTCGCGCGCGCCCTGGCCGACGTCGCCGATCCAAAGCGTCTGGGTGAGCGGATCGAATCCGTTTCGGAACGGGTTCCGAAGGCCATAGGCCCAGATTTCGGGCCGTCCGCCCGCGCCCGAAGCGAATGGGTTGCCGGCCGGGATGGCATAGTCGCGCAACGCATCGGTGGGGAAGGCGTCGCTCGCCACGTCGATGCGCAGCATCTTGCCCAGCAACACGCCCCTATTCTGCCCGTTGTTGGCGGGATCGCCGCCGCCGCCGCCGTCGCCGACCGCCGCATAGAGAAAGCCGTCGGGCCCGAAGTCGAGCCAGCCGCCATTGTGGTTGCTGAGCGGATGGTCGATGGCGAGGATGGTGTCGCCGCTGGCCGGATCGGCCCGGTTCGGATTGCCGGGCAAGGTGCGGTAGCGGCGGATCTGGATCTGGCCGGCCGCCGCGGTCACGTAAACGTAAAAGGTGCCGCTGGTGGCGAAATCGGGCGCCGGCGCGAAGCCGAGCAGGCCGCGCTCGCCGTCGGTCGAAAGCTGTCCGCTAAGGTCGAGGAACGGAACCGCCGCGATCGCGCCGGTCGCGGGCGTCAGGATGCGGATCAGCCCGAATTGCTCGACCACGAAGACCCGCCCGGAGCCGTCGGGCACCGCGGTCAGATAAAGCGGCCGGGCGAAGCCGGCGCCGACCCGGGTGACGTGAAAGGCGTCGGGTCCGACATTGGTGACGGTGACGGCAAGGTCGAGCACCGCGCTGGTCGTCCCGTCGCTGACCGCGATCTGGACCAGATAGACATTGTTCCGGTCGCTGTCGGCCGGGAACTCGAAATCCGGACTCTGGGCGAACGACAGGGCGCCGCCCGCGGTGATCGCGAAGACCGAGCGGTCGGCGCCGCCCGACAGCGAAAAGGTCAGCGGATTGCCGTCAGGGTCGGCGGCGGTGGCCTGGTAGATCGTGCCGCTGCCGTTCTCGGGCGCGACGGCGGTCGCCGGCGAGGTGAAGGCGGGCGGTCGGTTCCCCGGCGGCGGGGGGCCGCCGCCGCCGCCCCCGCCCCCGCCGCCGCCGCAGCCGGCGAGGAGGAGCGCGATGATGACGACGCCCTTGCGCAGAACCGACGATTCACGAACGCGGTACATGCCCACACCCTTTCGCACGAACCTTGCCGATCGTTTAACGCGCGAAACGCTCATTTGCTGCTTCGGTTGTGCGTGATAGACCCGCGCCATGACGACATCCGACGGCATGACCTATGGCCAGTATCTGACGCTGGACCCGCTCCTCTCCGCGCAGCACCCGATTTCGGACCATCATGACGAGCTCCTCTTCATCATCATCCACCAGACCAAGGAGCTTTGGCTCAAGCAGACCATCCACGAGCTTAGGCTGGCGCTCGACCTGGTGCGGGCGGACAAGCTGCTCGAGGTCCACAAGAACCTTTCCCGGGTTTCGCGCATCCAGGCGGTGATGACATTGTCCTGGGACGTGCTGGCGACGCTGACCCCGACCGATTACATGACGTTCAGGGGCGTTCTCGGCACGTCGAGCGGCTTCCAGTCCGCCCAGTTCCGGCAGGTCGAGAACCTGCTCGGCCTCAAGGACGGCGCGCACCTCAAGTTTCAGGAAGAAGGCTCGGAGCAGCATCGGGCGCTCGCCGAGGCGCTTCATCGGCCGAGCCTGTGGGACGAGGCCAACATGGCGCTCGCCCGGGGCGGCTTCCCGCTCCCCGCCGCCGCGCTCGAGCGCGACTGGAGCCAGCGTTACGAGCCGAGCGAGGCGGTCGAGGAGGCCTGGGCTGAGGTCTATCGCGACACCGGCAAATATTGGAAATTCTACCAATTCGCCGAAAAGCTGGTCGACATCGACGACGCGATGGCGGTGTGGCGGCACAAGCATGTGGTGACGGTCGAACGGGTGATCGGCTTGAAGCGCGGCACCGGCGGAACGGCCGGCGTGCCCTATCTCCAGTCGACGCTCGGCAAGCGCGCCTTTCCCGAGCTTTGGACGCTCAGGACGAAGCTGTAGGCGCTTCGCCCGGAGAGGCGACGAGCGCGTCGGCGCCGTCGATCATGGCACTGCCTTCCACGCGCCAGACGGAGCCGGCCGCGAGGGGCTGGCCGTCGATCGATCCGGCGCTGGCCAGCGGGACGATCAGCGAGTCGGCGGGTGCCGCGCCGGAACCGGTCCAGCGTTCGAGGACGAAGGCGGGGGCGGCAGCGAGGCGGGTTCGGCCGGGACCGACGTCGCGCGCCGCGAAGGGGGTCCAGGGGCCGCGATCGGCGACCTCGAGCGCGTCCTCGATGTGGAGCTCGCGCGGCCGGCCGTAATCGTAGAGCCGGTAGGTCAGGTCGAGATTCTGCTGGACCTCGATCAAAATGAG
>DASQFO010000020.1:0-11376 GCA_035633095.1 Allosphingosinicella sp.
ATCGTTGACCCCGGTCCGCACCCGGCCCCTGCCGCGCCTGCCGCGTCCGTAGCCGGCGGGATCGGAGGGGTCGCGATCGTTGAGGCCGGTCCGCACCCGGCCCCTGCCGCGCCCGCCGCGTCCATAGCCGGCTGGATCGGATGGGTCGCGATCGTTGATCCCGGTCCGCACCCGGCCCCGGTTGCGCCTGCCGCGGCCGTAGCCGGCCGCATCGGAGGGGTCGCTGTCGTTGAGGCCGGTATATCCGCGCCGGACGCGATTGCCGCGGCCGCCGCCGGGCGGGTCCGAATTCGGGCCGCTGTCGCTGTCGCTGTTCTGGACGGCCTCGGCCTCTTGCGCCGGAGCGATGATGGCGATGGTGCCGATGACGGCTCCACCGAGAATCCGGCTCAGAAACGACCGGCGGCTGACCTTGCGGATCTCGCTCATCGCAATTCTCCCTCGCTTGCGATGTTCGCCCCAAACCGGGAGCTAGGCAAGCCCTGTTTTCGCCTCGCCGCGTTCGCGCCCGCTCTCGCCGGCATCCGGAATTCCGATTCACCGCGATCGGCGTTATGCTCTCATGGGAGGAGTGGACCGATGGGAAAGCAAAGGAAGCTGACCGCCGGCGAAATCGCGCTCGCCGAAGCG
The DNA here is from genome assembly GCA_035633095.1 of Allosphingosinicella sp. GTDB lineage: Bacteria > Pseudomonadota > Alphaproteobacteria > Sphingomonadales > Sphingomonadaceae > Allosphingosinicella. The sequence continues at coordinate 631 of DASQFO010000020.1, forward strand.
GCGTTCGGCACAAAGATCGATTACAAACGCGTGAAGCTCGCCGACGGGCCGGGGAACAGTTTCGCCGCGCATATCGCCTTCGCCAGGGGCAATCCGGCGATCACGCTCGGCTCGACCGTGTATTTCAAGCACGAGTTTTGCGACGACTTCTCGCGCAAGGGACAAAACCGCAAGAGCTACATGCACGAAATGACTCATGTCTGGCAGTATCAGAAGCTCGGCATGGCCGTGTTCCTGCTGCGCTACGCGGACGAGCTGGTCATGGCCGGCGGGAAGCCGAACGACATGTACAAATATGACGTGGGCAAGACCCTCTTCAACGAGGCGATGCTCGAAGCCCAGGCCGACATGGTCGGCGATTATAGCGAGGCCCTGTGGGCCTCGAACGCGTCCCGCAAGGCGCTGCTCGCGAAGAACATGGCGGGCAGCGGAATCTATGCCTTCTAGGCATAGGTCCAGGTCAGTAGCGCCCAGGCGAGCAAGGCGAGCGCGATCCAGAGTCCGAGCACGATCAGCATCCCGGCCGCGCTGCGCGGCCGGTCGGCGGCGGCGGTTGCGGCGGCGCGATGCTCTTCGATGATTCCCGGCGGCAGCAATTTGAGGAACAGCCAGACGCCGAGCGGAACCAGGATGGCGTCGTCGAGCAGGCCGAGGACGGGGATGAAATCCGGAACCAGGTCGATCGGCGAAAAGGCATAGGCCGCGACGGCGAGGCCGAGCAGCCGGGCATATAGCGGCGTCCTTGGGTCGCGCGCGGCGAGCCAGACGGCGTGCGCTTCGATCCTGACCCGCGTGACGAGCGAAGGCCCCGGACGTCTTTTCATGCTCGTCTGCTTGGTCGCAAAGGGCGATCGCGGTAAAGCCCCAATCGGAGCGCGGGGAGCATCGAGATGGAAGCGGGCATCGAACGGCTGACGGCGTTGGTCTTCGTCATCACCGGCCTGTCGCACGTCGCCGCGCCGCGGGCGTGGGCGCGCTTCTTCATCGACATGCGCGAGAAAGGCGAGGTCGCCGGTTTCCACAACGCTTTCGTCCATATCCCGCTCGGCCTCTTGATCCTCGCCTTCCACCCGGTCTGGAGCGGGGCGGGGCTGCTGGTGACGCTGATCGGCTGCGGACTGACGCTCAAAGGGACGATCTATTTCCTGTGGCCGTCGCTGGCGCTCAGGACCATGGCGCATGTGTCCGAAGCGAGCGCGTGGAAATTCCGCGTCGCCGGCGTGCCGGCGGTCGCGCTTGGCGTGCTTATCGGCTGGATCGCTTCCGGCCGGCCGGCGCTCTGAGCAAGACAAAGGCGGTCAGCGACGAGACCAAGGCCACCGCCGCCCCGGCGATCGCCGCGCCGTGGAAGGCGGCGACGAGCGCGTCGCCGCGCCGCGAGAGGACGATGCCGAGCAGGGCGGTCGCGATCAGGCCGCCGCCGCGCGCGACGGCGCTGTTGAGGCCCGACGCGGTCCCGACATGGGTCTCGTCGACCGAGTTCAGCACGGCGGTGGTCAGTGGCGCCACGGCGACCGCCATCCCGGCCGACACCATGAGGATCGAGGGCAGGACGCTGGTCCAATAGCTGGCTTCGTCGCCGCCGATCCTGAGCGCCAGCGCGAATCCCCCCGCGACCAGCAGCGGCCCCAGCGTCAGCGGCCAGCGCGGGCCGAGGCGCGCGGCGAGCTTGCCCATCAGGGGCGAACCAAGCGCGATGATGATCGGCAGCGGCAGCAGCGCGGCTCCGGCCGCGACCGCCGCGTAACCGCCCGCCTCGATCAACGTAAAGGGGAGGAGCAGCATCAGGCCGCCGAGCGCCCCGTAGAGCAGGAAGGTGAACAGTGTGAGGCCCACGAAAGCGCGCGAGCCGAACAGGTCGAGGGGCACCATCGCCTGGGCCCCGCGCCGCCGCTCGATGGCGAGGAAGGCGAGGATGAGCAGGGCTCCGGCGGCAAGCGCGGCGCCGGTGCCGGCGTCGAGCCGGTCGCTCACCGACCAGGCGGTGAGCCCCCAGGTCAGCGCGCCGAGGCCGAACGTCGCGAGCAGCGCGCCGGCCCAGTCCGGCGGCGGACGGTCCTCGTTCTCGCTCTCGGGCACGAAGCGATAGCCGAGCGCGATCGCGGCCAGCGCGATGGGTATGTTGAGCAGGAAGATGAACGGCCACCCGATCGTGTCGACCAGCCAGCCGCCGAGCATCGGCGCCAGCGCGCCCGAAATCGCCCCGGCCGCCGCCCAGGTGCCGACCGCGCGGCCGCGCTTCTCGCCCGAAAAGGACGCGCTCAATATGGCGAGGCTGTTCGGCATCAGCATCGCCGCGCCCAGCCCCTGCGCTACGCGGCCGGCGAGGAAGATGGCGAGGCTCGGCGCCGCCGCGCAGACGATCGAGGCGAGGGTGAACAAGGCGATGCCCCAGAGCATCACCCGCCGCCGCCCGTAAAGGTCGCCCGCCGCGCCGCCGATCAGCAGCAGCGCGGACAAGGGCAGCATGAAGGCGTTGATCACCCACTGCACCTCGGCCGTGCCGGCATCGAACGCGCGCCCGATCGCCGGCAAGGCGACGTTGAGCACCGAGCCGTCGATGAAGGCGAGGCTCGAGGCGAGGATGCAGGTGGTGAGGATCAGGCGCGGATGCTTCGCGCCATCGCACTTGCCCGACGGCGCGGCGCCGTCGCAGGGCGCGGGGAGGCTGAGGCTCACTACAGGACTTCGAACAGCCCCGCCGCGCCCATGCCGCCGCCGACGCACATCGTGACCATCACGTATTTCGCCCCGCGGCGCCTGCCTTCGATCAAGGCGTGGCCGGTCATGCGCGCGCCCGACATGCCGTAGGGGTGGCCGATCGAGATGGCGCCGCCGTCGACGTTCATCTTGTCGCCCGGAATGCCGAGCACGTCCTGGATGTAGAGAACCTGGACGGCGAAGGCCTCGTTCAATTCCCAAAGGTCGATGTCGCCCACGCTGAGTCCGAACCGGTCGAGCAATTTGGGCACCGCGAAGACCGGGCCGATGCCCATTTCGTCGGGCTCGGTGCCCGCCGCGGCCATGCCGATATAGCGGCCGAGCGGCTTCAGGCCGCGCGCCGCGGCGAGCCCGGCCTCCATGATCACGCAGGCCGAGGCGCCGTCCGAAAGCTGGCTGGCATTGCCGGCGGTGATCATGCCTTCGGGCCCCATGACCGGCTGCAGGCTCTGCAGGCCCTCGAGCGTCGTATCGGCGCGATTGCCCTCGTCCTTGGTGATCGTCACCTCGCGCATCGAGGTCTCGCCGGTCTCCTTGTCCTTGACAATCATCCGCGCCGTCACCGGCACGATTTCGTCCTCGAACCTGCCGGCGGCCTGGGCGGCTGCGGTGCGCTGCTGGGACTGGAGGGCGTAGGCGTCCTGGCGGTCGCGGCCGACGCCGTAGCGCCTGCCGACCACCTCGGCGGTGCCGATCATCGGCATGTAGACGTCCTTGTGCATGGCGACGAGCTCGGGATCGGCGCCCAATCGCATCTCCGCGGTCTGCACCATCGAGATCGATTCGACGCCGCCGGCGACGCAGACGTCCATGCGGTCGACGATGACCTGCTTGGCCGCGGTCGCGATCGCCATCAGGCCCGAGGCGCACTGGCGGTCGATCGACATGCCGGGGACGGTGACCGGGAGGCCCGCCCGCAGGGCCGCCGTGCGGCCTATCGTCGCCTGCACGCCTTGCTGGAGCGCGGCGCCGATTACGACGTCGTCGATCTCGGCCGGATCGACCCCGGAGCGCTCGACCGCGGCGCGGATCGCGTGCGCGGCCAGCGTCGGCGAGGGGGTGGCGTTGAACGCGCCGCGATAGGCCTTGCCGATCGGGGTGCGGGCGGTGGAGACGATGACGGCGTCGCGGTCGGCCATGTTGGGGCTCCTTCGGATGATCAGATGAAGATGAGGCCGATCCAGTCGGCGATCAATGCGGGCTTGTCCTCGCCCTCGATCTCGACGGTGACGTTGTGGACGAATTGATATTGGCCGGGGCGCTTCTCTTCGAACGAGACGAGGGTGAAGCGGCCGCGCACGCGCTTGCCCGAGCGGACCGGGGCGAGGAAGCGGACCCTCTCGAAGCCGTAATTGACGCCCATCTTGATGCTCTCGGGGCGCAGCATCGCGTCGGCGGCCATGCGGCTCAGCAGCGACAAAGTGAGGAATCCGTGCGCGATGGTCCCGCCGAACGGGGTCCTCGCGGCGGCTTCGGAGTCGATATGGATGAACTGGTGATCGTCGGTCACGTCGGCGAATGTGTCGATCCTGGCCTGATCGACCAGGATCCAGTCGGAGACACCGACTTCCGTCCCGACCTTTCCCTGGATCTCTTCGATGCTGGCGATGGGCATGGACCCGGTCTAGAGCGTCGCCGACACGAGACTCAAGCCCTGTGAGGAAAGCCCATGGCGGACGCTACGGCAACCGCGCGGAATGAGATCAGACGGCTGCTCCGCGCGCCCGAACCCGAGGTGCTGGCGCCGCTGCTCGAGGCCGCCGCGCTCGACGCCGATTCGCGCGCGCGGGTCGAAAAGCGAGCGCTCGCACAGCTCGCCGAGCTCCGCGACGCGCAGGGCAAGGGCTGGGTCAACCAGTTCCTGCAGGAATATCGGCTGAACACGCAGGAAGGCGTGGCGCTGCTGTCGCTCGCCGAGGCGTTCCTGCGCGTGCCCGATCCCGAGACCGCCGATTCGCTCATCGCCGACAAGCTCGGCGAGGGCGACTGGCGCGCGCACAAGGGCAAGTCGAACTCGACCCTGGTCAACTCGGCGACCTGGGGCCTCGTCATCGGCCGGGCGCTGACCGGCGAGTCCGAGCAGGCGAGCGCCTTGAAGCGCCTGATCGCGCGTACCGGCGAGCCGTTCGTGCGCCAGGGCGTCGGCGCGGCGATGCGGATGATGGGCGAGATTTTCGTCATGGGCCGCAATATCGGCGAGGCGATCGAGCGGATGAGGAAGCGCCAAAATGCCGGCTTCACCGCGAGCTTCGACATGCTCGGCGAGGCGGCGCGGACCTTCCCCGACGCGGAACGCTATTTCGAGAGCTACGAGGACGCGATCAGGGCGGTCGGCGAGGCGGCAGGGGGGGGGCATTCGATCTCGGTCAAATTGTCCGCGCTCCATCCGCGCTACGAGGTCGCGCAATACGAACGCTGCGTGCCGTCCTTGATCGAGCAGGTCGAGGCGCTGGCGACGCTCGCGGCGAAGCTCGATATCCCCTTCACCGTCGACGCCGAGGAGACCGAGCGGCTCGAGATGAGCCTCGACATCATCGAGGCGGTCGCCGGCCTGCCGGCGCTCAAGGGCTGGGACGGGCTCGGCCTCGCGATCCAGGCCTATGGCAAGCGCGCCCGGCCGACCGTCGCCTGGGCCGACGCGCTGGGCGCGAAGACGGGCCGCCGGATCGCGGCACGGCTGGTCAAAGGGGCCTATTGGGACACCGAGATCAAGCGCACCCAGGAGCAGGGCCTCTGCGACTATCCCTTGTTCACCCGCAAAGCCGCGACCGATGTCTCCTACCTCGCCTGCGCGAAGGACATGCTGGCGGCGAAGCACCTCTTCCCGGCCTTCGCCACCCACAATGCGCTCACCGTCGCCACCCTGCTCGAATGGGCGGGCGGGCGTCGGGATTTCGAGTTCCAGCGGCTCCACGGCATGGGCGAGGGGCTCTACGAGACGCTGGTGCGCGAGCAAGGCTACCGTACGCGGATCTATGCTCCCGTCGGCGGCCATCGCGACCTGCTCGCCTACCTCGTGCGCCGGCTCCTCGAAAACGGCGCCAATTCCTCGTTCGTCCACCAGCTCGCCGACGAGTCGCTGACCGACGCCGACCTGCTCGCCGATCCGGTCGCCAGGATCGCCGCCGTCGGCGGCACCCGCCACCCCTCGATCGTGCTGCCCGGGGATATGTTCGCGCCGGAGCGCAAGAACAGCGAGGGGCTCGACCTCAACGACCGGCCCGAGCTCGAGCGGGTGGCCAAAGCGGTGGCGCCGCTGCTCAATTTCAAGGCCGCGGTCAGCGACGAGGCCGGCGCGCTGGTGACCCGCGCCCTCAACGGCTTCGAGGACTGGTCGCGGCGCGGCATCGACGAGCGCGCGTCGGCCCTGGACCGGCTCGCCGACCTCCTCGAGCGCGACCGCGACATGCTGATGCGGATCGCGGTGCAGGAGGCGAAGAAGACCATCCCCGACGCCCTCGCCGAGGTCCGCGAGGCCGTGGATTTCTGCCGCTATTACGCGGCCCAGGCGCGAACCGCGCTGCAGCCCGTCGAGCTGCCCGGGCCGACCGGCGAGCGCAACGTGATCCGGATGGAGGGGCGCGGCGCCTGGGTCTGCATCGCGCCGTGGAATTTTCCGCTCGCCATCTTCCTGGGGCAGGTCTCGGCGGCGCTGGCGGCGGGCAACAGCGTCGTCGCCAAGCCGGCCTCGCAGACGCCCGAGATCGCCGGCTATGCGGTCGGCCTCGCCCACGAGGCGGGCATTCCGGAAGACGCTCTGGTGCTCGCCGTCGGCCGCCGCGACATGGGCCAGAAGCTGATGGAGGACACACGGATCGCGGGCGTCGCCTTCACCGGCTCGACCGCGACCGCCAAGAGGATCGCGCGCACCTTGCTCATCGACGACGACCGCGACATCATCCCCTTGATCGCCGAGACCGGCGGGATCAACGCCATGATCGTCGATTCGACCGCTCTGCCCGAGCAGGTCGTCCAGGACGTGATCACTTCGGCGTTCCGCTCGGCGGGTCAGCGCTGCTCGGCGCTGCGCCTGCTCGTGCTGCAGGAGGATATCGCCGGGCGGACGCTCGACATGCTGGCGGGCGCGATGGACAGCCTGATCGTCGGCGATCCCGCCGATCCGAAGACTGACGTCGGCCCGGTGATCGACCGGCCGTCCTACGACAGGCTGATGGGCCGCCGCGAGGCGATGGAGGGCCGCGTCCTCAAGTCGGTGCCCGTGCCGGAGCAGGGCCTGTTCGTGCCGCCGACCCTGATCCGGATCGACGCGATCGAGGACCTCGAGGAGGAATGGTTCGGACCCTTGCTCCATGTCGCCACCTGGCAGGGCGGCGCGCTCGCCGAGACCGTGCGGCGGGTCAATGCGTCGGGTTTCGGCCTCACCATGGGCCTCCACAGCCGCATCGCCCGCGCCGCCGAGACGGTCGAGGAGAATGCGACGGTCGGCAACCTCTACGTCAACCGCTCGATGATCGGCGCCATCGTCGGCTCGCAGCCCTTCGGGGGCGAGGGCCAGTCCGGCACCGGCCCCAAGGCCGGCGGCCCGCATTATCTGCCGCGCTTCTGCACCGAGCGGGTGACCTCGACCGACACCACCAGCTCGGGCGGCAACGCCAGCCTGCTCAGCCTGGAGGATGTCGGCTTCTAGTTCTTCGCCGGCTCGGCATAGGGCATGATCAGCGTGCCGTCGGGCGCGGCGGTGAAGCTGGTCTGGGTCGGGTAGGCGAAGTCGATCTCGAGCTCGGCGAAGCGGCGGATGATCCCGAGCAGCACCGCCTGGCGCACGCCCATCAGGTTCTGATAATCGGGGCTCTCGACGAAGAAGACCAGCTCGAAGTCGATCGAGGAGGGCGAGAATTGATGGGCGTGGCAGCGGTCGAACGTGCCGAGCGGCTGCGCCTCGACGATCTCCTTGACCTCGAGCGGAACCCGGGCGAGCAGCTCCGGCGCGGTCTGGTAGACGAGGCCGAAGGTCATCACCGCGCGCCTCCGGTCGAGCAGGGCCCAGTTCTGGACCTGCTGTTCGAGCAATTTGGCGTTGGAGATGATCACCTCCTCGCCGGTCAGGGCGCGGACGCGGGTGCTCTTGAGGCCGATATTCTCGACCGTGCCGGTGGTCGTCCCGAACGTGATCGTGTCGCCCCGGCGGAACGGCTTGTCGAGCAGGATCGAAAGCGCCGCGAACAGGTCGGAGAAAATGCCCTGGGCGGCAAGGCCGATGGCGATGCCGCCGATGCCGAGCCCGGCGACGAGGCCGGTGACGTTGACGCCCAGATTGTCGAGCACGACGACGATCGCGATGACGAAGATGGCGATAGTGACGAACAGGCGGATGATGCCGATCGCGCTGCCCAGCCCGCTGCTTTCCTCCACCCCGCCCGCCCGATGCTCGATGACGCCCAAAACGAGCTCGCGCGCCCACAAGGCGACCTGGAGCGTCATCGCGACGATGAAGATCACCGTGATGGTCCTCGCCACCATTTCGGGCGCCTGCGCGGTGCCGGCGACGAGCCTGGCGGCAAGCGCGATCATGAACCAGAGCCGCGTCTTGACCAGCACCCGCCCGACCACGGTCCGCCAATGGGTGTGCATCGGATCGGTGCCGCACAGGCGCACCCCGGCCCACTTCACGCCGAGCAGCAACGCGACGATGACCGCGCCGGCCGCCAAGCCGAGGATGATCTGCACACTATGGCTGGCGAGCCAGGCGGCGATGTCCGCCCACAGGCGGCCGGCCTGGGCATCGAGGGTGTCGCTTCGGTTCATGTCAGGATGTCTTAGACCTCTTCCGGCCGGCCTTGTCGAGGAAGCCGATCAGGCCCCGCTCCGCGCTCGACAGATATTTCGTCGGCCGCGGGCATAGCAAGCCGAGCGATCCGCCCTTGCCGTCCTTGACCGCCTCGACCAGCGCCGGGTGGACGTAGGATTTGCGGCTCATCGCGGGCGTGTTGCCGAGCGCTTCGGCGACCGGCGCCAGCATCGCGTTGAGCCCGATCCCGTCCTCGCCCGCGGCGCAGATCTGCTCGAACGCGATCGCGCTCGCGCACCAGGTGCGGAAATGCTTGGCGGTGAAGTCCGCGCCGGTCGCTTCGCGGATATAATCGTTGACGTCGGTCGAGCTCACCGGCTGCGCTTCGCCATCGTCGTCGATGAACTGGAATAGGTGCTGGCCGGGCAGGTCCTGGCATTTCTTCACGATCCGGCTGAGGGTCCGGTCGGTGATCTCGAGTTCGCGCTCGATTCCGCTCTTGGCCTTGAAGCGCATCCTGACCGTTTGGCCGCGGACCTTGGCGTGGCGGTCGCGCAAGGTGGTCGCGCCAAAGCTGTTATTGGCCTGCGCATAGGCTTCGTTGCCGACGCGGATGCAGCCGGTGTCGAGCAGGCGGACGACCGCCGCGATCACCGTGTCGCGGCTGAGCTTGCGCTTGCGCAAATCGCTCTCGACGCGCTTCCTGAGGCGGGTCAGCGCCCGGCCGAAGTCGCTGCAACGGTCGAATTTGGCCGCTTCCTGCTTCTCGCGGAAACCGTTATGGTAGCGATATTGCTTCCGCCCCTTGTCGTCATAGCCGATCGCCTGGATGTGGCCGTTCGCTTTCGGGCAGAACCAGGCGTCGCGATAGGCGGGCGGCAGGCCGATGGCGTTGAGCCGGTCGATCTCGTCGCGGTCGGCGATGCGCTTGCCCGACGCGTCGAAATATTGCCAATAGCGGCCGCGCCGCCGGCGCGTGATGCCCGGAGACTGGTCGTCCACGTAGCTGAGGCCGCGGGCCGGAGCATCCATGACCGGCCTAAAGCCTGGGCCGCCCGCTTCGTTCCGCGCGGCTTGGAGGGGTATGGTGGGCCCCGCGGGATTCTTACCTGCACCTGACCGTAATCTGCGGTCTGCTCTGGCGGTTGAGCTAGGGGCCCCGAAAGCGGCTCTAGGGCGCTGAGGTTGATAAGCGGTTAGCGCCGGCCGCAGGATCGGGCGGCGGCTTCGTCATTTCCGCGCGGGCGCGCCGGCGGCAATGGACGTCGAAGCCGATCTGGACTCCGAGCACCAGCCAGATGAACGGCTGATAGGCGATGCCCACGAACACCGAGCCGACCAGATAGATGATGTGGACGTGCTGGAGCGCGGTGGCGAGCGGCGCGATCGAGGCCTTGTCGCCCTCCGCGCGCCGATAGCGGCGGCGGATGATCTCCATCCGCGCCAGGCCGATGCCGTTGATCAGCAGGAACAAGGCGAGGCCCGGGAAGCCCTGCTCGCCGAGCATCTCGAAATAGGAACTGTGATAGGCGCGGGCCTCGTCCGCCTCGGTCTGGGCGGTGACGACCTGGACGTCGCCCGAAGTCTGGGCGCTGACCGTCCGCACCTGGATGCGGTTCGAACGATAGGCGCCGAATCCGCCGCCGAACGGGTGGGCCTTGGCATAGTCCCAGGTCCACGCCCAGACCGCCAGCCGCGTGCCCGCGGACTGATCGGCCTCGAAGCCCTGGATGGTTTCCATCCGCGCGGTGAAGGACGTCGGCAGGAACGGGATGGCGGCGAGCCCGAGCAAAGCGGCGCCGCCGAGATAGAGCAGCCGGCGCTTCATGTCGCGAAACAGCAGCACGCCGAGCACCGCGATGCAGACCAGGCCGGTGCGCGCTTCGGTGCCGATTGGGATCAGCAGGCAGGCCAGGATCAGCCCGGCCGCGAACAGCTTCACGCGCCAATCGGGCGGAAAGATCGTCCCGAACCGGGCGAGCCAGACGATCAGCGGGATGATCCCGATCGCCACGGTCGAGATCGTGCTGCTCTCGTAGAGGCCGCTATTGTTGTCGACCATCAGGTTCAGCACGCCGTAGCCGCCGCCCGCCAGCATCGTCTTGATCCCGCCGACGATGATGATCGCCGCCGCCGACAGCGTCAGGAAGAGCAAGACCGCCTCGATCCGGAGCCGCGTCCGCAAGGTAAAGGGGAGGAAGACCGCGAAGACGAGCGCCTTCCAGGCCCAGTCCCACTTCTCCATCGCGTCGATCGGAAAGTCGGCATAGAGCGTG
>DASQFO010000021.1:0-4193 GCA_035633095.1 Allosphingosinicella sp.
GGAGGCGCTGGCGCAGCGGCCCGGCGTGGTCAAATCGCGCAACCAGCTGATGGACGTCGCCTATCAGGACGACATCTATGTCGACGACCGCACGATCGACAGCCACATCAAGCGGATGCGCCGCAAGTTCCGCGCCGTCGACGACCAGTTCGGGGCGATCGAGACCCTCTACGGAGTCGGGTACCGCTTTGCCGAGGAATGACGAGAACGAGGCCGGCCTCAAATGGTCGCAGCGGCTGTCGCTCCGCCAGCGCATCCTCGCGGTCAACATCTTTGCCCTGGCGATCCTGGCGGGCTCGATCTTCTATCTGGACAGCTTCAGAAGCCGGCTGACCCAGGCCCGCGTCGACCAGGCGCAATCGGAGGCGGTGATGATCGCGCACATGCTCGCGGCCGTCCCGCCCGATCGCCGGCAGCCGATCCTGGTCCGCCTCGGACAGGATTCACGAACCAGGCTTCGAATCTATGGCGAAAGCGGCGCGCCGCAGGCGGACAGCTGGTCGGGCGCGACGCCCACTTACCAGCTCAGGGACCCGACCAACGACCCGTGGTATCGCGAGGTCGCCCGTTGGCTCGACAACGGCTTCGACGCGATCGTCGGCGCGCGGCGCCCGCCTCTGTTCGTGCCGCCGTCTGAGGACCGGCGAGCCTCCTGGCCGGAAGCCGAGGCGGCGCGGCGGGGCGGCGGGCCGACCACGATCGTGCGCCGGGCGGCCGACGGCACTCCCTATATCGCCTCGGCGCAGCGGATCGACCGCGAGAGCGACGTGCTGCTGCTCACCGTCAACGCGCGCGACGTGCGACGGGTGGTTCGCGCGGAGCGCTTCTCGCTTGCGCTGATCCTCGCCGCCACTCTGCTGGTTTCGATCCTGCTGTCGCGCTTTCTCGCCCGCACGATCGCGACGCCGCTGCGCCGGCTGGCGCACGCCGCGCACCGGGTCCGGCGCGGGAGCGCGCGCGAGGTCGACGTGCCGACCCTGCCCGCGCGGCGCGACGAGATCGGCCAGCTCGCCCGCGCCCTGCACGACATGACCCAAAGCCTGAGGCAGCGGATCGACGCCACCGACGCCTTCGCCGCCGACGTCACCCACGAGCTCAAGAATCCGCTCGCCTCCTTGCGGTCGGCGGTGGATACGCTGGAACGAGTCGAGGATCCGGCGTTGCGCGCGCAGATGCTCGATCTGGTGCGGCAGGATGTCTGCCGGCTCGACCGGCTGGTCGTCGACATCGCCGAGGCCTCGCGGCTCGACGCCGAGCTGTCGCGGGCCCGGTTCGAGCCGGTCGACGTCGGCCGGATGATCGAAGCGATGGTGCCGGTCTGGGAGGAGCGCGGTGCCGATCAGGAACGGGGCGGGGTCGAAATCGCCTTCGCCCGGCCCCGAATCGCCACGGCGATTGTGATGGGCGACGAATCGCGGCTGGCGCGGATGGTCGACAATCTGGTCGACAATGCGATCTCCTTCTCGCCGCCGGGCGGCCTTGTCGAGATCAGCGCGGCGCGTGTCGGCGACGATGTCCTGATCGGGGTCGAGGACGAAGGGCCCGGCGTCCCCGGAAATGTGCGGCAAGCGATCTTTAACCGCTTTCACAGCATCAGGCCGGAAGAGGATTTCGGCCGCCATTCGGGGCTGGGGCTGGCGATCGCGCGGGCGATCGCCGAAGGCCATGACGGGCGGATCGAGATCGAGGACCGTCACGACGGACGAACCGGAGCCCGCTTCGTCGTCCGCTTTCCGGGAGCGACGCCATGAGCCCGCCACGTCTTTCCTCCGAGACCGTCCATGCCAGCGCCGTCGCGATCGGCGGCCGCGGCGTCCTGATCGGCGGCCGATCGGGCGCCGGCAAGTCCGACCTCGCGCTGCGGCTGATCGACCGCGGAGCGGCATTGATCAGCGACGATTACACCCATGTCCGCCGCGTCGACGACAAGGCGCTGGCCAGCGCGCCGGCCACGATCGCCGGCAAGATGGAGGTGCGCGGCGTCGGTATCGTCGAGCTCGAGCCCGTCGCCGACGTGCCGGTGGCCCTGTTCGTCGACCTCGACCGCGAGCCCGAGCGGCAGCCCGCGATGGAGGACCGGCGCGTCCTGGCCGGCGTCGCGATCCCGACCATCGGGCTCGGCGGCCACGAGGTCTCGGCCGCGCTCAAGGTCGAGGCGGCGCTGAAGCTGTTTGGGCTGCCGGCCTGATGGCGGCGGCGCTGACCATCCGCTCGTTCGCATTTCCCGGGGGCATTCCGGCCGACGCCAATCTGGTCCTCGACATGCGCTTCCTGAGGAACCCGCACTGGCAGGACGCGCTTCGCGACCGCGACGGGCTCGACGGGGAGGTCGGCGCCTATATCGCCGGCGATCCGGCCTATGCCGAGGCGATGGCGCGGATCGAGGACCTCCTGCTCGCCCTCCTCCCGCGCTACCGCGGCGGCGGAAGCGCCTGTTTCTCGGTCGCGTTCGGCTGTACCGGCGGGCGCCATCGCTCGGTGCACGTCGCCGAGCGAGTCGCGGCACGGTTGCGCGCGGCGGGTTTTTCGCCCAATCTCGATCATCGCGACCTCGCCACGCCGCCTCGCGACGGTATCGAGCGATACGCAGAGGCAGGACACCACAGGGATTCGGCGGCTTTCAAGGTGGATGAATGATCGGATTGGTTCTGGTGACCCATGGGCGACTCGCGTCTGAGTTTATCGTCGCCATGGAACATGTGGTGGGCCCGCAGGAGCGGATCGCGGCGATCGCGATCGGCCCCGACGACGATATGGAGCGGCGGCGCAAGGACATCGCCAAAGCGATCGCCAAGGTCGACGACGGCAGCGGCGTCATCATCCTCACCGATTTGTTCGGCGGCACGCCGTCGAACCTCGCCATCTCCTTGATGAAATCGGACAAGATCGAGGTCATCGCCGGGGTCAATCTGCCGATGCTGATCCGGCTCGAGGGCGCCAGGAAGACGATGGACGTGCGCTCGGCGGTCGCCGCCGCCCGCGAGGCGGGGCGCAAATATATCTCGGTCGCCTCCGAGATACTGGGCGAGGCCGCGGCCTAGGTGGCCCCCGACATGCCGAGCCGAACCGTGGAGGTCCTGAACAAGCGCGGCCTCCACGCCCGCGCCAGCGCGCGCTTCGTCACCCTCGCCTCGCAGATCGACGCCGCCATCGAGGTCGAGAAGGACGGCAACAAGGTATGCGGGACCTCGATCATGGGCCTGATGATGCTGGGCGCCGCGATGGGCGACACGATCACGATCAGCGCGACCGGCTTCGGCGCCGAGCAGGCGGTCGAGCAGCTCGCCGCTTTGGTCGCGGCCCGCTTCCACGAGGAATAGGCATTGCCCCGCCGGATCACGGCCTTCTCCAACCCGCTGGTCAAGCAGGCGCGCGGGCTTCGCGACAAGAAGAACCGGCGCGCCGAAGGGCTGTTCCTGGCCGAGGGCCTCAGGATCCTGACCGAGGCGCGCGAGGCGGGCGTGCTGCCCCGGACCCTGTTCTTCAGCGAGGCCGCGCATCCCCTGGTGCAGCGCATGATCGAAGAGACCGAGGCCGCCGGCGGCGAGGCGATCGAGACCGAAGGCGCGGTCCTCCACAAGATCAGCGGCAAGGACAATGCCCAGACCGTGCTCGGAATCTACCGGGCGTTCGATACCAACCTGGCGGCGATCGACCGCGCGGCGGCGCCGCTCTGGATCGTCGCCCAGGCGCTGCGCGACCCCGGCAATCTCGGCACCATCCTGCGCACCGGCGACGCGGTCGGCGCCGGCGGGCTGATCCTTGTCGACGACTGCGCCGATCCGTTTTCGGTCGAGGCGGTGCGGGCGTCGATGGGCGCCTTGTTCACCCAGAAGATCGCGACCGCGAAATGGGAAGTTTTCGTGCTTTGGCTGCGCGGCGGCGAAGGGCAGCTGATCGGGACCAGCCTCGACGCCGCCCGGGACTATCAGGAACCGCGCTACCGGACGCCCGCCTTCATCCTGATCGGCAACGAGCAGGCCGGGCTTCCGCAAGCCTATGAACGCGAATGCGACCTGCTCGTTAAGATGCCGATGATGGGAAAAGCGGACAGCCTCAACGCGGCGGTGGCGACGGCGGTGATGGCTTATGAGGTGGTGAACCAATGGCGCAGATGAAATTTGCGGGCTCTCTCCTTCTCCTCGCCGGCTGCGCGACTCTGCCGGCGGCGGGCGACGAAGATCACTATCGTG
>DASQFO010000022.1:0-5103 GCA_035633095.1 Allosphingosinicella sp.
ATGATGGGGTTGGACGGCGGCCGCCTCAACATCGGCGCCTGCAGCCTCGGCGGCGCCCAGCGCTGCCTCGACGAGGCCGTGTCCTACACCAAGGAGCGCAAGCAATTCGGCCAGGCCATCGCCGATTTCCAGGCCACCCAATTCACCCTCGCCGACATGGAAACCGAGCTCCAGGCGGCGCGCTATCTGCTCTATGTCGCGGCCGCCAAGGTCACCGCCAACGCCCCCGACAAGACCCGCTTCGCGGCCATGGCCAAGCGCCTCGCGACCGACAGCGGCTCCTCGATCGTCGACCGCGCGCTCCAGCTCCACGGCGGCTACGGCTATCTCCAGGATTATCCGATCGAGCGCTTCTGGCGCGACCTGCGCGTCCACTCGATCCTCGAAGGCACCAACCAGGTCATGCGGATGATCGTCGGCCGGGAGCTTTCAAGGCAGTGACTGGCCCTTCTTCCGCGAAGCGGACAAATCACTTTTCTTCTCCGCGTCTCTGCGTCTCTGCGCGCACAAAAAGAGAGTTCGCGCAGAGACGCAGAGGCGCAGAGATGCTGCGGGGGTAATTGCGTGACGGATAAAATCATCAGCCGGATCGAAGGCAGGGCGGGCCGGATCAGCCTGAACCACCCGAAGGCGATCAACGCGCTGGACCTCGAGATGGTGCGGGCGATGACCGCCGCGCTGCAGGGCTGGCAGCACGATCCCGCCGTGAAGCTGATCCTGATCGAACATGCGCAAGGGCGCGGCTTTTGCGCCGGCGGCGATGTCGTCACCATCGCCCGGTCGAGCCAGGGTCATGGCGCGGCGGGGCAGGCCTTCTTCTTCCAGGAATATCGGATGAACCACCTCATGTACACCTACCCCAAGCGCGGGGTCGTGTTCATGGACGGGATCGTGATGGGCGGCGGCGTCGGCATCGCCTGCCCGTGCAAGTATCGGATCGCGACCGAGCGGACCTTATTCGCCATGCCGGAGACCTCGATCGGCCTGTTCCCCGATGTCGGCGGGGGGCGCTACCTCTCCCGCCTGCGCGGCCGGATCGCGCAGTTCCTGGCGCTGACCGGCGCGCGGCTCGACGGTGCGGAGTGCCTCGCGCTCGGCCTCGCCACCCATTTCATCCCCTCCGATCGGCTGGAGGATGTGAAGCGCCAATTGATCGAGGTGCCCGAGCATGTCGAGGCGACGCTCCGGGCGGCCAGCATCGAGCCACCGGAGGCCCGGATCGTCGGCAATTATGCGCTCATCGACCGCTGCTTCGCCTCGGACCGGCTGGAAGACATCCTCGCCGCGCTGGAGGCGGACGGCTCGGAATGGTCGCAAAAGGAGCTGGCGGCCTTGCGCGCCAAATCGCCGACCGCCTGCAAGGTATCGCTCCGGCTGCTGGTCGAGAGCCCGAAACAATTCCACTTCCTCGATGAGATGCGGCTGGAATATGGCATCGTCGTGCGCATGTTCCGCCATCCGGATTTCATCGAAGGCGTCCGCGCCCTGCTCATCGACAAGGACAATGATCCCAAATGGGCGCCGCCGACGCCGGAAGAGGTTACCGACGAGATGATTGACCACTTGTTCGCACCGCTGCCGCCCGAGGAGGCCTGGACACCGTTATGACCGACAATCGCGTCTGGAAAGCGCCGACAAGCGCCCCCGATCCGGCCGAACTGGCCGCCGCCTGGACCCGAGTCGTCGAGAACGGGATCGCGGCGATGAAGGCGGGCGCTCGCCCGTCCGCGACTCTCGCCTTCGATCCCACCGCTTCGGCGCGCGCCATGGCCGATTTCAGCCTCCAGCTCTGGTCGAACCCGATAGCGGTCCTCCAGGCGAGCCAGGCCGCCGCGTCGGAATGGATGGAGCTCTGGGGCGCCGCCGCCCGGCGCGCCGCCGGAGGCGAGGTCGAGCCTGTCATCGCGCCCGAGCGCGGCGACCGCCGCTTCGGCGACGCGGCATGGAGCGAGGACCCGGCGTTCGACTATTTGAAGCAGGCCTATCTGCTCGCCAGCCGCCAGGCGACCTCATTGGTCGAAGACGCCGAAGGGATAGACGAAGGTACGCGCACCCGCGCCCAATTCTTCACCCAGGCCTATCTGAACGCCTTGTCGCCGGCCAATTTCGCCTTCACCAACCCCGAAGCGATCCGCCGCGCGATCGACACCGGGTCGATCAGCCTCCTCTCCGGCCTCGCCAACCTCCTCGCCGACGCCGCGACCGACGCCAGGCTGCCGCAGCGCCGCGCCTCGGCCGAGTTCGAGCTGGGCCGGGACCTCGCCGCGACGCCGGGCAGCGTCATCTTCCAGAATGCGATGATGCAGCTGATCCAATACGCGCCGTCGACACAGACGGTGTTCGAGCGCCCGCTCCTCTACGTGCCGCCGCTGGTGAACAAATATTATGTGCTCGATCTCCAGCCCAAATCCTCGCTGATCCGCTGGCTGGTCGAGCAAGGACATAGTGTCTTCGTCATTTCCTGGATCAATCCGGGTCCCGATCTGGCCGACAGGGGCCTCGCCGACTATCTGGAATTGGGGCCGGTCGCCGCGCTCGACGCCATTGAAAAGGCCATTGGCAAGGTGAAAGTCGATCTGTTCGGCTTCTGCATGGGCGGCATTCTCGCCGCCATCGCCGCGGCCTTGCTTGCCGCGCGCGGCGAAGGCGGGCGGCTCGCCTCGCTGACCGCGATCGGCTCGATGTTCGATTTCGCCAATATGGGCCAGTGGGCGACTTTCACCGAGCCCGCCCAGCTCCAGGCGATGGAAAAGCATCTCGAGGCCAAGGGCGTGCTCGCCGCGCACGAGCTGCAGGGCCTGTTCAGCGTGGTCCGCGCCAACGACCTGATCTGGTCGTCGGTGGTCAGCCACTATCTGCTCGACAAGCAGGCGCCGCCGTCCGACATCCTCCACTGGTTCGCCGACGGCTCCCACATCCCGCGCGCTTTCCTGCTCGAATGGGCCAACGAGATCATGAAGGATAACAAGCTGACCAGAAGCGGCGCGCTTCGCATCGGCGCGGACGCGATCGATCTCGCCGCGATCGAGGTCCCCAATTTGCTGATCTCGCTGAAGGACGACCATGTCTCGGCCTGGCAGGCGACCTATGACGGCGCCAGGCTGCTCGGCGGCGAAACGCTCTTCCTGCTCGGCGGCTCGGGCCACAATGCCGGCGTGATCAATCCGCCTTCGGCCAACAAGCACGGCTATTGGACCAATGCGGAGATGCCCGCGACGGCCGAGGCCTGGATGGAGACCGCCACCGCCCACGAAGGCTCGTGGTGGCCCGAATGGCAGGCCTGGCTGGTCCGCGACGGCGGCGAACGCGTCAAGGCGCGCAAGCCGAAGAAGGAAATCGAGCCGGCGCCCGGCAGCTACGTCCGCATGCGCTGACCCCCTTCGTCACCCCAGCGAAGGCTGGGGTCCATACGGCAGTGGGGTTGACAAGACTGCTTGGATGCCAGCCTTCGCTGGCATGACGGAGAATGACTGATGGCAACCTACGAAACGATCCTGGTCGAGCAGAAGGGCGCGGTAACGCTCATCACCCTGAACCGCCCGCAGGCGCTGAACGCGCTCAACTCGCAGGTCCTTGCCGAGCTCATCCTTGCCTTCGCCGCCTACGACGCGGACGCGAGCCGGCGCTGCCTCGTCCTCACCGGCTCCGACAAGGCCTTCGCCGCCGGCGCCGACATAAAGGAGATGTCCGACCAGGGTTTCGCCTCGATGTATGGCGCCAACTTCTTCCAGGGCTGGGAAAAGGTCACCGCGACCCGCAAGCCGTGGATCGCGGCCGTCGCCGGTTTTGCGCTGGGCGGCGGCTGCGAGGTCGCGATGATGGCCGATTTCATCATCGCCGCCGACACTGCCAAATTCGGCCAGCCCGAGATCAAATTGGGCGTCACCCCGGGCATGGGCGGCTCGCAGCGCCTCACCCGCGCGGTCGGCAAGGCCAAGGCGATGGAGATGTGCCTCACCGGCCGGATGATGGACGCGGCCGAAGCCGAGCGCGCGGGCCTCGTCGCGCGCGTCGTCCCCGCCGCCGACCTCCTCGCCGAGGCGCTCAAGACGGCCGAAACGATCGCCGGACAAGCCCCGCTCGCCGCCATCGCTGCCAAGGAGATGGTGAATGCCGCCTTCGAAACGGGCCTGGCGCAAGGCATCGCTTTCGAGCGCCGCCTGTTCCACGGCCTGTTCGGCAGCGAGGACCAGAAGGAAGGCATGGCGGCGTTCGTCGACAAGCGCCCGGCGGAGTGGAGGGGGAAATAGGATGGCACGCATCGCCTTCATCGGGCTCGGCAACATGGGCGGCGGCATGGCCGCGAACCTCGCCGCGGCGGGCCATGACGTCCTTGCCTTCGACCTCGAGCCCGAGGCGCTCACCCGCGCCGAAGGGCGCGGCTGCAAGCGCGCCGCGTCGGCCGAGGCGGCGGTCAAGGATTCCGAAGCCGTGATCACCATGCTTCCGGCCGGTAAACATGTCCGCGAAGTCTACGAGAGCGAGGTCATCGGCAAGGCGCCCAGGAAGGCGATCCTGATCGACTGCTCGACGATCGACGTCGCCACCGCCCGCGAGGAGATCGAGAAAGCCGAAGCGGCCGGCTACAAGATGGTCGACGCGCCGGTCTCGGGCGGCATCGCCGCGGCGGAATCGGGCAGCCTGACCTTCATGGTCGGCGGCACCGATGCGGCGTTCGCCCGCGCCCGGCCTTTGCTGGAGGTCATGGGAAAGGCGGTGATCCACGCCGGCGGCCCCGGTTCCGGCCAGGCGGCCAAGATCTGCAACAACATGCTTTTGGGCGCCTCGATGGCCGCGACGTGCGAGACCTTCGTCATGGCAAGGAAGCTCGGCCTCGACCTCCAGACCTTCTTCGACATCTCCTCCAAGGCGTCGGGCCAGTGCTGGTCGATGACGACCTATTGCCCGGTGCCGGGACCGGTGCCGACCTCGCCCGCCAACCGCGATTATCAGGCGGGCTTCACCGCGGCGATGATGCTGAAGGATTTGCAGCTCGCGCAGGACGCCGCGCGCGCTGCGGGCGCGAAGGTACCGCTCGGCGCCGACGCCGCGAAAATCTATTCGCAATATGTCGACAGCGGCGAGGCCGGCCGCGACTTCTCA
>DASQFO010000023.1:0-2535 GCA_035633095.1 Allosphingosinicella sp.
CGGTGACGGTTCGGCGGGTGTCCTCCAGGCTGATGCGGATCGCATGATCCGCAACGCAGCAACACGATGGAGGACGCCATGAAATACTATGCCGGTCTGGATGTATCGATGAAGGGGACGGCGATCTGCGTCGTCGACGAGAAGCGCAAGGTGGTGAAGGAAGGAAAGGTCGGATCCGAGCCCGAGACGATCGCCGCCTGGTTGACGGCGGCCGGTCTCGATTTTAGGCCCGTCGGCCTCGAGGCGGGCTCGCTGGCGCCGGCGATGTATGGCGGGCTGGCGGCGGCCGGACTTCCGGTGGTCTGCATGGACGCGCGGCATCTGAAGGCGGCAACCAGCGCTTTGCCGGTGAAGTGACCAACCGGGTCGATGCCCGCAACATCACATCATGTAAAATCAATGGCTTGCGAGGCAGAGAGTGTTGGATCCCGGCGCCCTCCGCTCCGGCATTGCTGTTACCGCCACTGGTGGAGACGGTCACGGCTGTGAGGAAAGCCTAGACTAGTGCCTGTCCATAAACGGCAAGGTGCTGGAATATTTGGAATAATTGTTCGTTTTGTTCGAGTAAACTCCGGCGGTTTCGGGTATGGGTTTGGGATCATGCCCCTGAATCCAAAGCAATTCCTAGACCCGCCGGAGCCGACAATGCGCCGAGAACGCATCATCCAAGCCAGTATATTCGATATCTTCTCGCCGCATGAGATCGGCCGCGAGCTGCGGGCGATGTCGCAATGGCTCGACGGGCATCGCCCGCTGGTGAGCCTGGTCGCCGCCGACCTGCGTCGCGACGGGGTCAAGCAGACCGGGCGCCACGGGCTTCCTGCCGAGGCGGTGCTGCGCTCTGGTCTGCTGAAGCAGTACCGCCAGCTGAGCTACGAGGAGCTGGCGTTTCACCTGCAGGACTCCGCCTCGTTTCGCGCCTTCGCGCGGCTGCCGGTGGGCTGGTGCCCGAAGAAGTCGGTGCTGCACAAGACGATCAGCGCGGTGCGCGCCGAGACCTGGGAGCAGATCAATCGGGTGCTGCTGGCCAGCGCCAAGGCGGCGAAGATCGAGAGCGGCGCGGTGATCCGGCTCGACAGCACGACGAGCGCGGCGCTGCTGCACGAGCCGAGCGACAGCAGCCTGCTGTGGGACGCGGTGCGGGTCATGGCGCGGCTTCTGCGGCGGGCCGCGGAGCTTTGCGCCGGAGCGGCGCCGGCGTGGCGCGATCATCGGCGGCTGGCGAAGAAGCGCGCCCTGGCGATCAAGTACAGCCGCAGCTCTGTCGAGCGGGTCAAGCTGTACCGCGAGCTGATCGCGGTGACGCGGACGACGCTGGGCTATGTTCAGGCGGCAGCGGCGCAGATGCCGACGCGCGGCACCTTGGCGGCAGAGGCGTGGCAGGCCCAGCTGCGGCACTACCAGCCGCTGATCGAGCGGATCATCGCGCAGAGCGAGCGGCGCGTGCTGCGCGGCGAGGCGGTGCCGGCGCAAGAGAAGCTGGTCAGCCTGTTCGAGACCCACGCCGACATCATTCTCAAGGGCAGCCGCGCCCCGTGCTATGGCCACAAGCTCAACCTGACCAGCGGCAGGAGCGGCCTGATCCTCGACCTGGTGATCGAGACCGGCAACCCGGCGGACAGCGAGCGCTTTCTGCCCATGCTGGATCGCCACATCGCCCTCTATGGCGGCGCGCCGCGTCAGGCCGCGGCCGACGGCGCTTACGCCACGCGCGACAATCTCGCGCAAGCCAAGGCCAGGGGCGTGGCCGATGTCGCCTTCCACAAGAAACGCGGCCTGACGATCGAGGACATGGTGAAGAGCCGCTGGGTCTATCGCCGACTGCGTAATTTCCGCGCCGGCATCGAGGCCGGCATCTCCTGCCTCAAGCGCGCCTATGGCTTGGCGCGCTCCACCTGGCGCGGCCTCGAGCACTTCAAGGCTTACGTCTGGTCTTCGGTCGTCGCCTACAACCTCGCCCTCCTGGCCCGCCTCAAGCCGTCGTAGCGGCTCCGCACCGCGACCCGACCGCGCAGCCGGCAACCGCCGGGCGCGCAACTGTGCTCGCGACGGCCGCGTCAAGGCGAACGCGTCGCCGTTGGCAACGAAAACCTCGGTGTATTGCTGCAAAACAGCTACGAAACCCGCAGCGAGGCACAAATCTACCTAATAGCTTGACCGTGGCCACAAGATTTTGTCCGTTTGTGGACGGGCACTAGGCTAGGCTCGCACCGGTCTGGCGCCACTCCGCCTCGCGGGAGGACGCTCGCCACAGGTGCGCACGATGAGGGTGGGGCTGCAGGCGACGGTCGGTGGCTCCGGAGAAGGGCGACGGCGTGCCGTGTTGCCGCTCCGGGGCGCCGGCGGCCCGCGACACGACTCGCGGAGACATCAGCCGAGTGGATCGGCGCTGGCATAGTGCAGCACCACCGGGATAACGGCGGCCTTGAGCGCCGCCGCGCCATCGACGACAAGATTGACCGAGCGCGGGGCCTCGGCCTCGACCCAGTCGCAGAGCCCTCCGAGCGTGCGGTCGGCGGCGAGCGCCGCGCCGAC
>DASQFO010000024.1:0-1983 GCA_035633095.1 Allosphingosinicella sp.
CCGCGGTGCGGACGTTGGCGCGGACCGAGATGTTCATCCCGATATAGCCCGCCGCGCCGGAAAGGATCGCGCCCGCCGCGAAGCCGACCGCCTCGGTGATGCCGAGGAAGTAGCCGACCACCGCGGCGACTACGACGCCGACGATGGCGATGGTGGTGTACTGGCGGCCGAGATAGGCCTTGGCGCCCTCCTGGATCGCCTCGGCGACCGCGACCATCCGCGCGTTGCCGGCGGGCGCGCGAAGCACCTGCAGCGAGGTCAAGATGCCGTAAAGCACGGCGACGAGGCCGCAGCCGATGGCGATGAGCACGACGGTCATTTAAATCGTCCTTCCCCTGAACTGGACTGATGGGCGCGATGCCCCGAATGGGCGCGCCGATGTGGCGCGCCCTTTAAGGGGGATGGAAAGATGTTTCAACCGTGCTCGAAGCCGAGCGTCGCGGGCAGCGGGACCGGCCGGCCGCGGTCGGTCAGGATGAGGCCGGCGCCCGCCTCGAAGCGGCCGATGCGCGAGAAGGGAAGCCCGATCTCGTCGGCCAAAGCGAGGATGGCGGGCGCGGTCGCTTCGTCGGCGGCGAACAGCAATTCGTAATCGTCGCCGGCCGCGGCGGCCTCGATCCGCGCCTCGCCGAGCAGCGCAAGATAGGCCTCGGACAGCGGCAGGTTGTCGAGCTCGATTCCAATTCCACAGCCGCTCGCCGCGGCCATCCTCCCGGCGTCGATCAAGAGGCCGTCGGAGACGTCCATCATGGCACCGACCAGCGGCGCGAGCCGTTCGCCGGCTTCGAGCCGCGGCCGAGGATTGCGATAGCGTTCGACGAGCGCGGCGCTCTCGCCAAGCGCGCCCTTGAGGATCCTCAGCCCGGCCCCGGCATCCCCGATCGTGCCGCTGACCCAGAGGAGATCGCCTGGCCGCGCCCCGCTCCGCGCCGGCACCGGCCCGGTGGCGAGGCCGATCGCGGTGAGGCCGAGCACGCGCGTTGGGGCCGACACCGTGTCACCGCCGAGCAATGGCAGGCCGAAAGCCGCCAGGGCGCCGCCAAGCCCTTGCGCGAACGCTTTGTCCCAGCCCTCCTCACCCAGGGTGAAGCCGAGCAGCGCGCCCAAGGGCCGGGCGCCCTTTGCGGCGAGATCGGAGAGGTTCACCGCGACCAGCTTCCAGGCGACATCGCCCGGCGGATCGGCGGCGAGATAGTGAATTCCCTCGACGATCATGTCGTGGGTAAGAACGAGCGTCTCGCCGCCGATCTCGAGCACGGCGGCGTCGTCGGCGAGGCCGCGCGCCGCGGGATGGTTTGCGAACCCGCGCAGCGATTCGATGAAGGCGGCCTCGGCGCTTATTTGCGGACCTCCTTGGCGACGGCGTCGAGGAGGCCGTTGACGAAGCCGGCCTCGCGCGGGTCGAAGAAGGCCTTGGCGACATCGACATATTCGCTGATCACCGTCGCGGCGGGGACGTCGGCGCGGGCCACGAGCTCGTAGGCGCCGGCGCGCAATATCGCTTTCATCGGCTTGTCTAGCCGCGCCAGCGACCAGCCCCTGGCGAGCCTGGTGGCGATCAATCCGTCGAGCTCCTCGCCGCGCGCGCCGACCCCCGCGACGAGGTCGTCGAAGAAGTCGACCTCGGCGTCTGCATATTCGACGCCGTCAATCGTCGCGCCAAGGCGATGGTGGTGGAATTCGTGGAGCAGCGTGGCCAGCGGCGTCCCTTCCATCTCCTGCTGATAGAGCGCCTGCACGGCGGCGAGCCGCGCGGCGGAGCGGGACAAGGAACGCTTCGGAGTGGTGGCCATGCCCGGCGCCATAGGGTCTGTGCTCGCCACCCGCAACGGTCGTGACGGAGCGGATTTTGGGTCAGGGCAAGGAGCGAGGAGGAAGCGATGCTGACGCATCGTGACCGACGAGCGACGCGGCCCTGGCCCAAAAGCCGCCCGCCGCTTCGCGGTCGCCCGGAGCAGGCCGCCGGCTGCGTCGGACGGCTTG
>DASQFO010000025.1:0-4881 GCA_035633095.1 Allosphingosinicella sp.
CCGGCCTGGCCATCGACCTCGAGGTCGACGGCGGCATCGACCAGGCCAATTGCCGGCGCGCGATCGAGGCGGGCGCCGATGTCCTCGTCGCCGGCACCGCGACCTTCAAGGACGGCCCCGCATCCTATGCGGAGAATATCAGGGGCTTACGCGGGTGAGCCTCCTCGAAAAGGTGGAGAGCGAGACGGGCGAGGGTGAGATCGAGCCGGGCAAGAGACTGATCCGCGTCGGCGACGACCGCGGCCTCTCCTTGTTCGAGCGGCTGAACTACCGGCTCCACCGTTTCGCCTGGCGCACGCCGCTTCATGCTTTGCGCCTGCGGGGCCGGGTGCCCCTGAAGCTGATCGCGGTGCCCAAGGATCCGATCGCCGGCGACAAGGCGGCCGGCGAGGCATTGCTGGGCGGAACCTTCTCGCACAATGGCACCGAAGTCCCGGTCGAGGGCTTCGATTTCGGCACGATCGGCCTGCCCGCCGATTTTTCCGCCTGGCTGCAGAGCTTCGCCTGGCTGCGCGACCTCTCGGCCGCGGCAACGCGCGAGCGCGGCGCGCGCAGCGCCGAGATCGTCACGCGCAAGTGGCTCGCGGCCCATGCCGAGCAGGTCAGCGAGCCCGCCTGGCGGGCCGATCTCTGGGGCCGGCGCATCCTGTTCTGGACCGCCTACGCGCCCTACATCCTCTCCAGCCCCGATCCGGTCTACCGCTCCTCGGTCCTCTACGCGCTGGCCCGCGGCGCCCGCCATCTCGAACGAAGCGCCGACAAGGCGTTGCCGGGCCTCCCGCGAATGACCGCATGGAGCGGTGTGATCGCCGCCGCTTTGGTCGTCCAGGGCGGGCCGGCGCGGCTGAAATCGGGCGAGGCGGGGCTCACCCGCGCGCTCGGCGTCTCGATGCACGACGATGGCGGCCTGGTCAGCCGCTCTCCCGCCGAACAGCTCGCCGCGGTCGAGATATTGGGCCAGCTGCGCGCGGTCTATATCGCCGCCCGGCGCGACGTGCCCGAATGGCTGTCCGAGGCCCTGGCTTCGGCGGTCGGCGCCTTGCTCTCGGTCACCCTGGGCGACGAGGCCCTGTCGAGCTGGCAGGGCGGCAACATGGCGACCCGCCGCCGCGTCGCCGCCGCCGCCGACGGCGCCGGGCTGATCGTGCGTCCGCTGCGCCAGGCGCGCGGCTGGGGCTATCAGCGGCTTCAGGCGAGGACCACAGTCCTGGTGTTCGACGCCGCGCCGCCGCCGCCGCCGCGCTCGCTGGGCGGCGCCTGCGCCTCGACGCTCGCGTTCGAGCTCAGCGACGGGCCCAATCGGCTGATCGTCAATTGCGGCAGCGCCGGCGAGGCCAAGGGCGCGCTGCCGCCGGCCCTGGTCCACGCGCTGCGCACCAGCGCGGCCCATTCGACCTTGACCCTGGGCGACTGCAACTCGACCGCGATCCACGAGGACGGATCGCTGGGCAGGGGCGTCGCCGAGGTCGAGCTGGTCCGCGACGACACCGCCGGCATCGGCCGGGTGGAGGCGAGCCACGACGGTTATTCCCGCCGCTACGGCCTGATCCACGAGCGCCGGCTCAATCTTTCGGGCGACGGCGCCCAGCTCGCCGGCGAGGATCGGCTGCTCGCGACCGGGCGCAAGCGGCGGACCGACGCCGTGCCGTTCGCGGTTCGCTTCCATCTGGCCCCCCAAATCGAGGTGACGACGACCGCCGACGGCCAGGGGGCGCTGCTGCGCTCGCGCGGCGCGGTCTGGCAGTTCCGCTGCCGCGGCGGGCAATTGTCCGTGGAGGACAGCCTGTGGATCGACGGCGAGGCGCGGCCGCATGCGACGCTGCAGCTGGTCGTCGCCGGCGAATCCCCGGCCGAAGGCATGACCATTTCGTGGGAGCTCAAACGGGCTTCCTGAGCTTGTATCGAGGAAAATCATGTCGGACGTGAAGATCGCCCGCGCCTTGCTGTCGGTGTCGGACAAGTCCGGGCTCGTCGCGCTTGGTCGGGCGCTGGCGCGGCACGATGTCGAGCTGATTTCGACCGGCGGCACCGCCCGCGCGCTGCGCGAGGCGGGGCTCGAGGTGCGCGACGTCTCGGAGCTGACCGGCTTTCCCGAGATGATGGACGGGCGGGTGAAGACGCTCCACCCGATGGTCCATGGCGGCCTTCTCGCGGTGCGCGACGACCCCGCCCACGCCGCCGCGATGGCCGCGCACGGGATCGGCGCGATCGATCTGGTCGTCGTCAACCTCTATCCCTTCGCCGAAACCGTCGCCAAAGGCGCGGACCGCGGCGAGACGATCGAGAATATCGACATCGGCGGGCCTTCGATGGTGCGCTCGGCCGCGAAGAACCACGAATATGTCGCCGTCGTCACCGATCCGGGGGACTATCCGGAGCTGATCGACGCGCTCGACGCGAGCGGCGGCATGACGTCGCTCGTCTTACGCAAGCGCCTGGCTGCAAAGGCTTTCGCGGCCACGGCCGCCTATGACAGCGCGATATCGCAATGGTTCGCTTTCGCCGATCAGGGCCAGTTCTTCCCCGATGCGGTCACCTTCGCCCTGCGCCGCGCCGCCGCGCTTCGCTACGGCGAGAATCCGCACCAGCAGGCGGCGCTCTATCTGCCCGAGGGTCCGCACGTGCGCGGCATCGCCCAGGCCGAGCAGATTCAGGGCAAGTCGTTGAGTTACAACAACTACAACGATGCCGATGCGGCCTTGGAGTTGGCCGCCGAGTTCCGCGGCGCCGATCCGACCTGCGTCATCGTCAAGCACGCCAATCCGTGCGGCGTCGCCCGCGCGCCAAGCCTGCGCGAAGCCTATGATGCCGCTTTCGCCTGCGACAGCGTTTCGGCCTTCGGCGGGATCGTCGCGGTCAACCGCCCGCTCGATGGGCCGACCGCCGAAGCCATTGCGGCCATCTTCACCGAGGTCGTGATCGCGCCCGGCGCCGACGATGCCGCGAAGGCGCTGTTCGCGGCGAAGAAGAACCTAAGGCTGCTGCTGACCGGCGCGCTGCCCGATCCGGCCCGCCTGGGCCTCGCCGCCAGATCGATCGCCGGCGGCTGGCTGATTCAGTCGCGCGACAATGGCCGCGTCACGCGCGGCGACCTCAAGATCGTCACCAGGCGGGCGCCGACCGAGCAGGAGCTGGCCGACTGCCTGTTCGCCTGGACGGTGGCGAAGCACGTCAAGTCGAACGCCATCGTCTATGCCAAAGACGGCGCCACGGCCGGGATCGGCGCCGGCCAGATGAGCCGCCTCGAATCGGCGCGGATCGCGGCCTGGAAGGCGAAGGACGCTGCGGAAAAGGCGGGCTGGGCGCAGCCCCGGACGATCGGCTCGGCGGTCGCCTCCGACGCCTTCTTTCCGTTCGCCGACGGGCTCATGGCGGCGGCCGAGGCGGGGGCCACCGCGGTGATCCAGCCGGGCGGCTCGATCCGCGACGCCGAAGTGATCGCCGCCGCCGACGAAGCCGGGCTGGCGATGGTCTTCACCGGCATGCGCCACTTCCGTCACTAAGGCGCGCCGGTTCCGGGTGGCGGCAGCGTCGGCTCTTCGTCTCTCTTCAGCCGGAACAGCTCGCGGTCCTCGTCGGTGAAGCCGCGCATCCACACCACCCAGCCGAAGGTCAGCAGTATCAAGGGCACGCCGACCGCGAGCTCGGTCCACTCATAGGCTCTGGGCAGAGCGGTGAAGCCGTAACCGACCAGGATCGCCGCCGCCGCCGCCCAGACGAGCGGCCAGCGCCAGCCCTGGACCGGCGCCCCGAGCAGCCGGGACAGCAGGCGCGCCTTGAGCACGGACGCCATCCCCAAAGCCAGCATGAGGGCGGCCGCGGCGCCCGCCGCCTGGAACGCCTGCCTCTCGCGCGCTGCGCCCGGCCACTCGAAAGCGTCGAGAGCAAGGATGATCGCCACCGTCAGCGCTCCCTGCACGAGCAGCATGAACACCGAGATCATCAGATTTCGGTGCCGCGCCAGATAGACGAGCGCGCTCTCCGAGACCGCGGCCGTCGCGGCGACGACCTCGGCGGCGAGCAAAAACGCAAGAGCCGCCGTGCCGCCGACGAAGGCGGCGCCGACCAGACCCATCACCGCCTCGCCCGGTATGCCGAGCGCAAGCGCGATTCCGGCCTGAGCGGCGATGATCCAGAAGCCGACCTGACGCACCTGCTTCGCGACCGCCGCTTTGTCGCCTTCCGCGAGCTTCTGCGTGATGACGGGGGCGAGGATCGGATCGAAGCTGGTCTTGAGCTTTTGCGGCATCGAGGCGACCTGCTGCGCGACATAATAGATACCGACGATCGCGGGCGCCACGAACAGGCCGAGAATGGCGATGTCGAGCCGGCGCGAGCCCCATTCGATCGCGTCGGCGGCGGCGAGCGGGATGTTGCGCCGCGCCACCGCGTTGATCTCGGCCGGGTGCGGCTTCCAGCCGTGCGGGACGCCGTAGCTGCGGAAAAGCCGCCAGAAGGCCGCCGTCAGACCGGCAACCACCGAGACGACATAGGCGATGATCAGGCCGTCGCGCTGAAAATGCGTGAAGACGAGGGCGGCGGCGGCAATGCTGATCACCCAGGGCTCGACGATGGCGCGCACGTGCACCGTCGAGACGACGTCGTGGCGATAGGCTAGCGCGGCCAAGGCGACGTCGGCGCCCGCAATGCCGAAGATGACGAGCGGCAACAGCCACTCCGCCCCCCTTATGTCGCCGGCCGGGAACATGGCTTGCGGGACCAGCATCAGGACCGCGCTGGCGACCGCCGATGCGATGAACGCGGCCAAGAGGCCGTCGGCGACCACGCAATTGTGCGGCTGGTCGGTGGTCGAGAGCTGCTGGGCGAGGCCGCGCTTCAGCCCCAAAGTGGCGAGCTGGGCGGCGAGCTCGATGACGATCA
>DASQFO010000026.1:0-3493 GCA_035633095.1 Allosphingosinicella sp.
GGCCGCTGGGCCGATCCGGCGCGCTGCGGACGCGGCCGTCACAATTAGGCCGAATTCCTGCGGAACTTTGAGGGGAGGATGGCGGCTTTGGCCGCTGTCCTCTCTTTTTGCCTTGCGGCCGGATAAGCTCTAGAGTCGGCCCACCGGCCCCGAGCGAGTGAGGAAATATGGCCCGTAAACCGTCCCCACCGGAAGACGACGCCGACGAGCCGGCCCCGGCCGGCACGGCCGCGCCCGACAAGAGCAAGGCGGGAACGGCGCGCACCAAAGGTCTCGTCACCGGCGCGGCGATCGGCATCGGTTCGGCCGCCCTGGTCGCGGCGCTTCTCTACGCCAACCGCGCGCGCAAGACCGACAAGAGCAGCTGATTAATCCCGCGGCTCGGTGGCCAGGGCGAGGATTCGCTCGAGCACCGCGGGGTGAAGCGGCTGGGTGAATTCGCAGGTGAAGCGGTAGCCGTCGACCGTCACGATCCGCGCCGGCCACCCCTCCAGCCCCGGCAGCACGACCCAGAGCAGCGAACCGAGCCCGAGCGCGGCGAAGCTGTCGAAGCTCACCGACCGGGTGGTGATCGAGGCGACGTCGATCGACCAGCGCCTGGTTCCTTCGCGCACGCGCGCCGGAAGGTTCAGCTGCACGCCCGCCTCGGCGCCGGGCTCGACCGGGGGCGGCGCCGGCCGATCAGCGTCGGGCGCGCCGGGCGCCCCCAGCGCATCGTCGGGACCCGATTTCCGCCGCTGCTTCAGCCACAGCATCAGCTCCTGCCAGCGGAGCTCGGGCACGAAGGCGATGCCGGCGACATTGGCCCCCGACCAACGCACCACGCTTGGGATCGGCGGCAGGCCCTCGACCGTGATCACGATCCGCTCCTCGGGCACGAGCGCGAACGGGACGTCGATCTTGGCGCCGCCCTGCGAAATGTCGCGCGTCGTGACCAGCTCGGTGCCCGCCGCGGTTTCCAGCAGCGCCGAGCAGATCGTCTCGACCCGCGGCATGCGGCGGCGCTCGCCGGGCTGGCTGACGATATCCTGGGCGATGATCGCGAACACATCGACCGGCGCATCGAAGCGCAGCCCCACTTCGGATCCGCGCCGCCAGGCGACCGTGCCGCCCAGCTGTTCGCCGGTCATCAGCTCGAGGTCGAGCCGCTCGCCCGGCGTGACCTCCTGATCGACATGGAGCACGGCGCCGCCGGCGCTCATCTTGCGAATCGAACAGACCTGGCGGACGCTGCCGACGGTGAGCGCGCCCGGCCACAGGCCGACGTCGTCCGCCTCCCGGGCGCCATCGACCGGCGGAACCTCGCCGGACAGGGAATATACGGTCTCCACGCTTTCGCTTTCCACTCCTCCGGACTCTCGCCTGGTCCGGCGCGCGTATTTTCCGCTCCGAAAGTTTACGATTTCCTAACCGCGCGCGGCCCGGCCGTTGAAACCATTTCCGGACAGCAATCATTTGCACCGGCTCGACGCATCTTTATGGGAAGGAAGAGGAGAACCGCCTTCGTTCCCCGTCCGGAGCCGCTTTGCCTGAATTCACCATCCCCGCCTTCAGCGAGATCCTGCCTTTCATCCTGGTGGGGTTCGCCGCTCAGCTCGTCGACGGCGCGCTCGGCATGGCGTTCGGGGTGATTTCCAGCACCTTGCTGATCAGCCTCGGCGTTTCGCCGCAATTCGCCTCGGCGAGCGTCCATGCGGTCGAGGTCTTCACCACCGGGGCGTCGGGCATCAGCCACACCCTGCACAAGAACGTGAACTGGAAGCTGTTCCGGCGGATCGTCATCCCGGGCGTGATCGGCGGCGTGCTCGGCGCCTATGTTCTCAGCATCGCCGCGGAGAGCGCGCGCCCCTATGTGCTTGCCTATCTGGGGGGCATCGGGGTCTACCTTCTGTGGCGCGGCCTTCGCCACGGCCACCAGGACAAGAAGCCGCGCGTGGTCGAGCCGCTCGGCTTCGTCGGCGGCTTCCTCGACGCCGCCGGCGGCGGCGGCTGGGGGCCGGTGGTCACCAGCAACCTGCTCGTCCAGGGCGCGCACCCGCGCAAGGTCATCGGCACCGTCAATACGGCGGAGTTCTTCCTGTCGGTCAGCATTTCCGCGGCTTTCCTGGTGACGCTGGGGACGGGCGCTTTCACCAAAGAGATGGTGGGCCTCCTGATCGGCGGCCTCGCCGCGGCGCCATTTGGCGGCCTCGTCGCCAAGCGGGTCCCGGCCCGCCCGCTGCTGATCATGGTCAGCGTCGTGCTGGTGCTGACCAGCGCCTACGGCATCTGGCGCGCATTGGCCTAGAACCTCAACCCTCGCGTCCGTACCATTCGTCGCGACGCATCAGCTGGTCGTAATCGCCATAAGGCGCATATTCGGGATGGAGCATGGCGGTGAAGGGCTCGGCCCCGGTCAGCCATGCTTGCGCGGCGGCTCTGAAATTTCGTTCGGCGAGGCCGGTGAATTCCTCGGCCTTGAGCTTGCTTCGCCCGCCGACCGGGCTGTCGACCGATCCGAAGCGGCCCGCCTTCTTCGCCATCGACCAATATTCGAAGAGCGCCGGGATGCCTTCGATGCCGGCAAATCCACCATGTTCGGCAATGAGTCCGATAAGGCCGAGCTGAAGCGAAAAGCCCGCCGCCACCGCCGTGGAAGATGGCGCCTTGCCGGTCTTGTAATCGACGATGGCGAGCGTGCCGTCGGGCAGGCGGTCGATCCGGTCGGCGACGCCGCTCAAGGTAACGCCGGCAATCTCGCATTTTCCCCGGGCTTCCGCCGCCAGCGGCCGCCGCCCCTCGGCGCGGTTCGCCTCGACCTCGCGGGCGACGAAATCGATCGCCTCGAACAGCCGGGGCTGCCACAAAGCGCGCATCAGCGGGTGCGCCTCCTGCGCGGTAAGCAGCGCTTCGGCCCGCGCCCTCAGCCTAGCCGGGTCGCATTCGTCCTCCTTCATCCAGGCTTCGAGCACCCGGTGGACGGCGCTGCCCCGCCAGGCCGCGGTCGGATCGGCATCGACCGGATCCAGCGCCATCAGCGCCAGCATCTTGCGCGCGTAGAAAGCGTAGGGATCGGCCTTCAGCCGGTCGACCTCGGTCACCGAGATGGTTTTTGGCCGAAGCGTCGGATCGGGCGCGGGCGCCGGGCGCGGCGCCGGAAGGTGCGCGTGGGGCCGGTCGATCGCCCGCGCCCATTTTCTGAGCTCCGGCGCACGGGTCAGCCCGCCGGTCATCGCCTCGAGCCGGAGCCAGAAGCGCGACGCGATCGCCGGCGCCCGCGCGTCGCGCCGGGCGCGCGTCACCAGCACCTGCCGGGCGCCGAGCGCCGAGGCGAAATCGTGCGCCGAAAGGCCGATCCGCCGCTCCAGCGACGGCAGGCCGAGCTCGGCGCGCAGCCGCGGCGCCAGCCAGGGGTCGGGCGCCGGCAAAGCGGGCCAAATGCCCTCGTTGAGCCCGCCGAGCACGAGCAGATCGGCATGCTGGAGCCGCGCTTCGATGAGGCCCCAGATGGAGA
>DASQFO010000027.1:0-4748 GCA_035633095.1 Allosphingosinicella sp.
GGTCATCGTCACCGGCTGTTTGGGCAAGGAAGCCGAGATGATCCGCGCGCGTTTCCCGCAAGTGCTCGCGATCACCGGCGCGGCGCAATATGAGGACGTGGTCGGCGCGGTCCACGTCGCCGCCCCGATCCCGCCCTCGGCCTATCTCAACCTGGTGCCCGACGCGGGTCTGAAGCTGACCCCGCGCCATTACTCCTATTTGAAGATCTCCGAAGGCTGCAACCATCGCTGCTCCTTCTGCATCATCCCGTCATTGCGCGGCGACCTGGTCAGCCGCCGCCCGGACGCGATCCTGCGCGAGGCCGAGAAGCTGGTCGCGGCGGGCACGAAGGAGCTTCTGGTTATCAGCCAGGACACCTCGGCCTACGGCGTCGACCTGAGGCACGCGTCCTGGCCGTGGAAAGGCGGGGAAGTCCGCGCCCACATGACCGACCTCGTCGGCGAGCTCGGCAAATTGGGCGCCTGGGTGCGGCTCCACTACGTCTATCCCTATCCGCACGTGGACAAGGTCGTGCCCTTGATGGCCGAGGGGCTGATCCTCCCCTATCTCGACATTCCGTTCCAGCACGCGAGCCCCAGGGTGCTGAAGGCGATGAAGCGGCCGGCCAACGAGGCCAGGGTGCTCGAGCGAATCCGGTCCTGGCGCGCCATCTGCCCCGACATCGCCATCCGCTCGACCTTCATCGTCGGCTTCCCGGGCGAGACCGCGGAAGATTTCGATTATCTCCTCGACTGGCTCGACGAGGCCCAACTCGACCGCGTCGGCGCCTTCCGGTTCGAGCCGGTCAGCGGCGCGGCTGCCAACGCGCTGCCCGGCGCGGTCCCCGAAGAGGTCAAGGAAGAACGCTACGCCCGCTTCATGGCGAAGAGCGCGGCGATCTCGGCGGCGAAGCTCCACGCCAAAATCGGCCGCACCCTCGACGTCATCATCGACGCCGTCGATCCCGAAGGCGGCGCCACCGGCCGCTCCAAGGCCGACGCGCCCGAGATCGACGGCGAGGTCCACCTCCGCGACGCCGGCCATCTGGCGCAGGGCGACATCGTCCCGGTCCTGGTCGAGGAGGCCGACGAGCACGATCTCTACGGAGTTCCCGCCTGATGGTCGACCTCGCCGCCCTGCTGAAGCCCGACAAGGGCCAGAGCGCCACGTCGCTCCAGCTCCTCGACAAGAAAGGCTTCGAGGCCTGGCTGAAGGCGCAGCCGGCGCGGGTGCGCCGGGCGGCCGAGGCGCAGGGCTTCCGGGGCGCGGGCTACCAGCTCGCGGTCCTGCCCGAAGAGCGCGACGGCTGGTTCGCCGCGCTCGGCGTCGCCGATGTCGATGAGTTGAGCCCGTGGTGCCTCGCCAAGGCGGCCGAGAGCCTGCCCGAAGGCACGTACCGCGTGGCGGAACGCGGGCCTGGGCCTGCCGTGCTTGGCTGGTTGCTCGGCCAGTACCGGTTCGACCGCTACAAGAAGAAGGAAGGCGGCACGGGCCAGCGCGTGCTCCTGACCGACGAGCCGGCGCGGATCGACGAGGCCGTGCTGGCCGCCGAATCGACCTTCCTGGTCCGCGACCTCGTCAACACCCCCGCCGGCGACCTCGGCCCCGCCGAGCTTGCGGCTGCGGCCCAGGCGGTCGCCGAAGACTGCGGCGCGAAAATCAGCACGACATCGGGCAAGGCGCTCGACGAAGGCTATCCCATGGTCGCCGCGGTCGGGCGGGCGGCGAGCGAGGACCGGGCGCCGCGCCTGATCGAGGTGGAATGGGGCGACCAGCGCCATCCCCGGCTCGCTTTGGTCGGCAAGGGCGTCTGCTTCGATTCGGGCGGCCTCGACCTCAAGTCCGCCGACGGCATGCGGCTGATGAAGAAGGACATGGGCGGCGCCGCGCACGCCCTCGCCCTCGCCAGGCTGGTCATGAAGAGCCGCCTCCCCGTCCGCCTCCATCTCCTCATCCCCGCCGTCGAGAACGCGGTGTCGGGCTCCGCCTTCCGCCCCGGCGACATCCTGAAGAGCCGGAACGGCCTCACCGTCGAGATCGGCAACACCGACGCCGAAGGAAGACTGGTGCTGGGCGACGCGCTGACCCGGGCGGCCGAGGAGAAGCCCGGGCTGATCCTCGATTTCGCGACCCTGACCGGCGCCGCCCGGGTCGCGCTCGGCCCCGATCTGCCGGCCTTGTTCGCCAATGACGACGCGCTCGCGCAGGCGATGCTCGAATGCGGTACCCGCGTTTCCGATCCGCTGTGGCGGATGCCGCTGTGGAAGCATTACGAAGATATGCTTTCCTCCGACGTCGCCGATATCGGCAACATGGCCGAAGCGCCGCTGGCGGGCGCGGTTACCGCGGCGCTTTTCCTGCAGAAGTTCGTGCCCGAGGGCACGGCCTGGGCGCATCTCGATACCTTCGCCTGGCGGCCCGCGGCCAAGCCGGGGCGCCCCAAGGGCGGCGACGCGCTTGGGCTGCGTGCGGCGTGGGAAATGCTGAAAGGGCGTTACCAAGCCTGACCGGACGGTCTGTTTTTGAGACAAAGAGGCAACGAAACCGCCGCTGACTGGTTTTACTTCCGAAACGTCGATCCCTCGGCGCTCGGAGCACTACCCTTGGCGGAACAGGCCCTCAGCAGCTGGATGCACACGCTGATCAACTATGTGCGGTCGGGCGAGCCCGATCTCACCAACCGTCAGATGGCGCTGATGCTGCTCGTCTATCTCACCCCCGGCCCCCACACGGTGCGCGGGCTCGCCCACATATTGGGCGTGTCCAAACCGGTGATCACGCGCGCCTTGAATACGCTCGGCTCGCTCGGCTATCTGCGGCGCGTTCGCGACGAGAGCGATCGGCGCAACGTTTTCGTTGCCAGGACGGGCAGTGGACAGGACTTCCTTGAAGGGTTCGAACGCAACCTCGAACACGACCTCCCCTCTCGGCGCGAGCGGAGCGAGCGGGGATTCATCCTCCAGAACGGATGAGCGATTCCATCTGACCGGGCCGTCGCTCACGCTCGATCCGCGCATTCACGCCTATCGCAAGGACATTGCGGACATCGGCCTCGCCGGGCAGATTTTCGCCCCCCATTACGCCCGTCCCCTGATCCGTGAATGCGGGCGCGAACCGGCGCCGGTGCGGGCCTTGCCCGCGGCCGCTGCCGAAATCGTCGCCGAGCTGGCCCCCGGCGACTCCTTCGCGGTCCTCGAATATGCCGGCGGCTGGGCCTGGGGCTATGTCCAGGCCGGCCACCATGTCGGCTATGTCGAGGCGGCGGCGCTGGCCGCCCCCGCCTAGTTGCAATCCACTCTCGAACCGGGCAGTCTCCTTGTTCCTGGGGAGGGCATGAATATGAACGAAGTGATTGGCGCAAGGCCGCCGGGCTGGTTCCGCGTGGTCGCGATGCTCGCCGTGCTCTGGAATCTGATCGGCGTGTGGCAATATCTTTCCTTCGTCGGCATGGCGCCGATGATGAAGGAAGCGACCGCCGCCCAACTGGAAGTCGTCGCCCGCGCGCCGATGTGGATCGCCGGCGCGTTCGCCATCGCGGTGTTCGGCGGCCTTTTGGGGTCGATTGGGCTGGTGCTCGGCAAAGCCTGGGCGCGGCTGGTGCTGATCCTGTCGCTGATCGCCATGGTGACCAAGTTCGGCTGGTGGTGCTTCATGAGCGGCCTGATGGAGCTCGAGGGCAATGCGGTGCTGGTCATGCCGGCCGTCGTCATCGCCATCGCCGTGCTGCTGATCTGGATCGCGAACATGGGCGTGAAGAAGGGCTGGCTGACCTAGCCTACATCTCGCCGCGGGCGCGGCGGATCGCGTACCAGCGCGCGACGTTGGCATTGTGCTGCTGCAACGTGTCGGCGAAGACGTGGCCGCCGGTTCCGTCGGCGACGAAGAACAAAGCGTTGGTCGGGGCCGGGTTGAGCACGGCGGCGATCGAGGCGCGCCCGGGATTGGCGATCGGCCCCGCCGGCAGGCCAGCGCGGGCATAGGTGTTGTAGCCGTTGTTCGCGTTCAATTCGGAGCGGAGAATGCGCCGGCCGAGCGGACGGCCGCGGGTCACCGGATAGATGACGGTCGGATCGGCCTGGAGCGGGATGCCTTGGCGCAGCCGGTTGGCATAGACTCCGGCCACCATCCGCCGCTCCGACGGCTTGCCCGTCTCCTTCTCGACGATCGAGGCGAGGATGATCGCCTGCTCCGGCGACGACACCGCGCTCCCCGGCCGCCGCTGCGCCCACAGCTGCGCCAGCGTCGTCCGCATCGCCGCCCGCATCCGGCCGAGCACCGCCGCCCGGGTCTCGCCGCGCTGGTAGGAATAGGAATTGGGGAGCACCGATCCCTCCTCCGGCACCGCGATCGCGCCGGTGAGGTAGGGCACGCGCATCAGCCGCTCGTGGACGAGAATGGACGGCATGCCTTCGGGGATGGTGACCAGCCGCTGCACCGGCCGCCCGTGCTGGAGCAGGTTCAGGATGCCGTCCGCGCTGAGCCCGGGCGGGATCAGGAACTCGCCGGCCTGGACCGGGTCGGAGGAGCCGAGCAGGCGGGCGAAGGCCCGGAACGTGCCGGCGCCGCCGCGGATCGCGCCGGCCTCCTCGAGCTGATCGGCAACGCGGGCGAGGCTCGCGCCCTGCTCGACGATCACGACCTTCGGTGCGGCCGTCGGCCCGGGGCCGATCCAGAGCAGCCACAGGACGATTCCCGCGGCGAGGACGGCCAGGCCGGGGACGAGGATCAGCAGCAGTCGCTTCATGTCCTGGACGGTCCTAGACCGCCT
>DASQFO010000028.1:0-2236 GCA_035633095.1 Allosphingosinicella sp.
GCGGTCGAGGGGCAGATCGCGAGCGCGGTGCCCGCCCAGCGGGTCACGATCGGGCGGTGGAGATGGCCCGCCACCATCGCCACGATATTGGGGTGCGCCGCGACGATCGGGCGCAGCCGCAAGACCCAGTCGGCCTCGGGATTTTCGGTCATCCAGGAGAGGCCGGTCGCGATCGGCGGGTGGTGGAGGACGATCAGGGTCGGCCGGTCCGGCGCTTCGGCGAGGCGCTCCTTAAACCACGCCGCCCGCGTCTCGCAAAAGCCGCCGCCGTGGCGTCCGACCTCGAGCGTGTCGAGGACGAGCAGGCGCACCGGAAAATCCTCGATCGCATATTGGATGAAGCCGCCGGCGGTCGGCGTCTCGGGGAATGTGGCGAGGAAGGGCCCGCGCGAGTCGTGATTGCCCATCGCCGGCCAGACCGGGAAGGGCAGCCCGGCGATCGCGTCCCTGTAGTGGCGGTAGGACACTTCGTCGTCGCCATTGTCGGCGATGTCGCCGGTCGCAAGCAGCAGGTCCGGGCGCGGCGTCATCTCCACCAGCGCGCGCAGCGTCCGGTCGAGCCGCTGCCGGTTGAACTCGTCCGGATTGCCCGGCTCGAAGCCCAAATGAATGTCGGTGATCTGGGCGACCAGCATCGCGCTACCGCCTTTCCGCCGCCGGCCGCGGCTCGACCGGGATCACCGTCGTCTCCCAGCGGCGGCCGCGCACGCGTTGCCTGAGCAGCTCAGCCGGCGTTCCTTCGTCCATATGGTAATCGTGGCACATCGCGCAGGTCGAGGGCACCGGCAGGCCGGTCCGCTCGCCGCCGTGGCAGGCGCGGCAGCTGGCGAGATCGGGCAGCAGCAGGTCGCGGGCGTTCGACGAGGCGTCGGCGCGATGGCAGGTGAGGCAGGCCGCCGGCCCGTCGGCCCGCGGACGGCCCGGGCGCTGCACGATCTGGTGGGCGCGGTGATCGAACCAGCCGTGCAGCAGATAGCGGGCCGGGAAGGCGACCGGCCGGATTCCGTAGTTCAGCGTGCCCGCGGGCGGCGGCCGGACCTCGTGGCAATCGAAACAGGCGCCGCCCTGTGAGAAGACGGCGCGGATCGCGCGCTCGGCGCGCGCGCCGGTGCCGGCCTGGGCGCGGGCGAACTGGATCGCGGCGCGAACCTGCATGACGTCGCCGGGCCGGGCGCGCGCGGTCCCGAGCTCGGCCGGGCGCTGCGGCCCGCCGGCGCGGTAGAGCGAACGGATGTCGCCGATCACCTGCTCGGGCGAGCCGTGCCGCAGCGTCCGGATCGTGCCGCCGAGCTGGTCGAAGGCGAGGCTGTGGCACATGCCGCAATCGCCTTCCATGTCGGGCGGCTGGAAGCGGACGCCGTCGGGCGTCGGCACGTGGCAATCGGCGCATTGGAGCTGCTGGCCGAAGCCGTAGCGGGGGCTGAGCCGCCGGCCCATCTGGGCCGCGCCGCCCCTCGGATCGAGGTGGAGCGCGTGCGGGAATTTGAGGTTGCTCAGCTCGCGCGGGCGCCGGCTGAGCGCAACGCGCTGCATGAGCGGCCGCTCGCCGGTCCACCGGATCAGCACCGCCGGCTGGAATTCGGGATGGCCGGTCTCGAAGTCCGACGCGCCGGCGAGCCGGGTGTCGGGCAGGCGCCCAGGCAAATCGGTGTGGCAATCGGCGCAGAAGCGCTGCGGTGTCGGCGGGATGCGCGACGGCCCTTCATGCTCGGTATGGCATTCGACGCAGCGGCCAGGATTTCGGCCGAACAATCCGCCGACCGCTTGCCGGAGACGGCGGAAGGCGGAGAGATTGGGGTTGGCGCGCTGCATCCGCCCAAGATCGGCATGGTCGTGGATGCCGGTATGGCAGGACTTGCAGGATTCGTCGCGGACCGAGACGAAGGCGTCGACGTGGCAGGCCTGGCAATTGTCGGCGAGGCCGGCATGGCCCTGCGACAGGCTGCCCGAGAGCCACAGCCGGTCGGCATGATAGCCCTGGGCGTAGCGGGCGGCCTCGCTCCGGCTCGCGTAGAAGGACCAGATCGGCCAGATCAGAAACAAGGCAAGCACCCCGATCACCAGGCTCCAGGCCATGGCGCGCTTGCCGGGCATGACCGTCTGCAACGCGAAGTGGCGGGTATCGAACTTGTCCCCAGCCTCGTCGCTGTCGGGGCGGGTGATGTCGATCGCGACGTCCTCGGAGCCCGGCTCGGCGGCATGGATGTGCAGCCGGAACGGGCCGATCTTGACCCTG
>DASQFO010000029.1:0-3403 GCA_035633095.1 Allosphingosinicella sp.
CCGCCCGAGCCGCGGGCGGCGGTCGCGCCCCAGCCCCGGCAGGTGGCGCCGGGGACGCGCGGCGCCGCCCCGCAGACCCGCCGCCGCGCGCTCGACATCGACCTCGACGGCGTCAGCGACGGTCCGGGGCGCGCGCGGGGCGCGCCCGCCGCGGTGATGAGCGCGGCCGCGGCCGCCGACATCGGCTCGGCGATCGTCCGCCAGGTCCAGCCCTGCGCCGATCGGCAGGTCGATCCCGGCCCCGGCGCCAGCCGGATCGTGACCCCGATCAGCCTTCGCCTCAATCGCGACGGCTCGCTCGCCACGCGTCCGCGGGTCGGCCAGCAAAGGGGGCTCGACGACGAAAATCGCCGCTACGCCCAGCGCGTCGCCGATCTCGCGGTCAACGCGTTCGTCTCGTGCGCGCCGCTGCGCGGCCTGCCGCAGGAGCTTTATGACGTGCCGCGCGGCTGGAGCAATTTCACCTTGAACTACCGCCTGCCAGGATGAGGAATTCGACCGTGCGTATTTTGTGGATCATCGCCGCCGCCTGCAGCCTGACCGTCACCGCCGCCGGCGCCGCGCAGACGCCTCCCGCCGAGCCCACCCAAAGCCAGGAGGGCGAGGATGGCCAGCTGGTGGTCGACGTCACCGGCGGCCGCCGGGCGGCGCTGCCGATCGCAATTCCCTACATGCCGACGCCGCAGGCGGCCGACACCGCCGCGGGGAACACCTCGGCGCTCGGCCGCCAGGTCGCCGACATCGTTTCCAGCGACCTGCGCGATTCGGGCCTGTTCACGCCGATCGGGCCGAGCGGGCTGCAGGCGGTTTCCTTTCCGCAGGTGACCGCGCCCGATTTCGCCTATTTCTCGACCACCGGCGCGCAGAATCTCGTCCAGGGCTTCGTCCAGGCCAATGGCAACGGCTCGCTCACCATCGGCTGCTACCTCTACGACGTCGCCGCCGGCAGCGAGCTCGCCCGCCAGGGCTATGTCGTCAGCCCGCGCGACTGGCGCCGCGCCGCGCATCGCTGCGCCGACGCCATCTTCTCGCGCCTCACCGGCGAAGGCGCCTATTTCGACACCCGCATCGTCTACGTCTCGGAGACCGGCCCGGCCCGGCGACGGATCAAGCGGCTCGCGATCATGGACTATGACGGCGCCAACCACCGCTTCCTGACCAACGGCCAGTGGACAGTGCTGACCCCGCGTTTCGCGCCCAACCAGCAGACCATCACCTTCATGACCTACCAGGACGAGCGGCCCCGGGTGATGGTCTACGAGCTCGATTCGGGACGGACCCGGCCTTTGGTCCAGCAGCCCTACATGACCTTCGCGCCGCGCTATTCGCCCGACAGCCGCTCGATCATCTTTTCGATGGCGGTCAACGGCAATACCGACATCTACCGGATCCCGGTCGGCGGCGGGTCGCCGCAGCGCCTGACCAACGCGCCGGGCATCGACACCGGCGGCTCCTATTCGCCCGACGGCGGCCGGATCGTGTTCGAAAGCGACCGCGGCGGCAGCCAGCAGCTCTACGTCATGGACGCGGACGGCTCGGGCCAGCGCCGGATCAGCTTCGGCGGGGGCGGCTACGGCACGCCGGTGTGGAGCCCGCGCGGCGACCTCGTCGCCTTCACCAAGACCGGCGGGTTCCGGATCGGGGTCATGACCCCGGACGGTTCGGGCGAGCGAATCCTGACCGGCGGCGGCTATGCCGAGGGGCCGAGCTGGGCGCCGAACGGCCGGGCGATCATGTTCACCCGCGGCGCCAGCGCCGGCCAGCTCTGGTATGTCGACGTCGCCTCGGGCGCGACCCGGCGCGTGCCGACGCCGCTCGGCGGATCGGATCCGGCCTGGTCGCCGTTACGCGATTAGAATTCCAAACGAACCGAGGCGTCAAAGGAGTAAAGTCATGAAAAGAGTATCGAGCCTGGTGGCCATCGCTGTCGCCCTGACCCTCACCGCCGGTTGCGCGCGCCGCAACCGCGAGCTGCCGCCCGAGCCGGTGAGCGACAGCAACCCCGCCGGCAACGATGCCAGTGCCGATGACAGCGGCGCGCCCGGCGCCCCCGTCCCCGGATCGCGCGCGGATTTCCTGCAGAGCGTGCCCGCCGACCGAATCTTCTTCGAGCTCGATTCCTATTCGATCGACGACGAGGACCGGCGAACGCTCGACGCCCAGGCCGCCTGGCTCGCCGGCAACCCCAATGTGCGGGTGACGATCGAAGGCCATGCCGACGAGCGCGGCACCCGCGAATACAACCTCGCATTGGGCGACCGCCGCGCCAACGCGGCGCGCGACTATCTCGAGGCGCGCGGCGTCGCGCCGACGCGGATGCAGGTGATCAGCTGGGGCAAGGAGCGCCCCCAGGTGCCCGAGTCGAACGAGGCCGCCTGGGCCCAGAACCGCCGCGCCGTCACCGTCGTGCCGGAATAGGCCTTGGCGGTGAGGCCAGCGCCTCGTCGAGCAATCGGGCGAGGCGCAGGCCGGCGCGCGCGGCCTGGCGGCGGACGATCGGGATCAGCCGCCGGGTGATCTCCTCGGTGACCACCGGCCGCCCGGCCGGCGGCGGCCCGCAGGGATCGGCTATGATCGTGCTGTAGGCGAACTCGCGGCTCGCTTCCCAGCTCTCGCGCGCCCAATCGGCGACGCCGCCGCCCCGCATCGCGGCCTTGTCCGCCTCATCGAGCCCGGAGAGGATGCCGTCGGCGTTTCCGGGCGGCGTCGACAGGCCGCGGTCGGCCAAATAGCCGTCCCAGATCGAGTGGAGGTTGGTCCGCCCGGCGATCACTCCATAGGAAGCCTGCACCCTGTTGCCGCCGAGATCTCCATGGTCGCCGGCGTGCATCGGCTGGTGGATGTCGCCCATGAAATGGACGAGGAAGGCGAGCGCCATCACCCGCTCGCGGGTGGGCAGCGTTCGGTCGGCGAGCAGGCGCTGGTTGCGCTCGATCTGCGCCGAAACGCAATTTCCGTCGCGGCAGGCGGAAACCTGGTCGAACGGCTGGCAGATGTTGACGTTCTGATAGTGCCAGGGCGAGGCATAGTTGAACCGGTCGCCGAGCGTCTTGATGCAGTCGGGCCAGATGCTCGCCTCCTCGATCGTGCGCGCCGAGCAGGTCGGCGTGTCGAGCAGCCTCGATCGCCTGAGCAGCCGGCTGAGCTCGGCGCGGGTGTGCGGGCTGGCGCTGAGCCAGGCGATCCGCGCC
The DNA here is from genome assembly GCA_035633095.1 of Allosphingosinicella sp. Taxonomy (GTDB): domain Bacteria; phylum Pseudomonadota; class Alphaproteobacteria; order Sphingomonadales; family Sphingomonadaceae; genus Allosphingosinicella. The sequence goes on from DASQFO010000029.1 coordinate 3,192, forward strand.
ACCGTCTCATGGCCATATTCCCACCAGGCCAAAGCGGGCGAGGGCAGGAGAAAAGCGGCGACGACCGCGAGACGGGCAAGGAGCGGCTTGATCATGCCCTCTCCATATCGCGCGCCGTTCGAACATTCGTCCCCGTTAAGCGAAACCTTCAGGTGCCGAATCGTCACTCGTCGCCGAAGATCGCGACCGAGCGTCCCGCCGGGGAGGCCATG
>DASQFO010000030.1:0-1869 GCA_035633095.1 Allosphingosinicella sp.
CGGACATCGTCGAGTTCAAGCGGCCGGATTTGGTCATCCTCGATTGCAACATGCCCGAGATCGGCGGCATCGAGGCGCTGCGCCAGATCCGTCTCCTGCGCATCGCCTACGCGACGCCGGTGCTGATGCTGACCGCGCGCCGCGGCGAATCCGACGAAGAGATCGCGATGCGCGCCGGCGCCAGCGATTATCTGCGCAAGCCCTTCGATCCCGATCAGCTGGTCTCGCGGGTCGAGGACCTCCTGCGGCGCGCCGAGCTGCAGAAGCTGCCGGAGCCGCCGCCGCCAATGTATCGCCCGCCTCCTCCTCGGGATCGCGCCTGGGGGCAGAGATGATACGCATGGACAGGCGCCGGACCGATCCTCCCGCGCGCCGGCAGCCGGGCCCGATGGCCGCTTTCAAGGAGATGATCTTGCCGAAGACCGGGCAGCCGCGCCCCGACAGGCCGACGCCGGCCCGCCTGTTGACCGCGGGCCTCTCCTGCGTCCTTTGCCTCGTCGTCCTGTTTGGCTGGGCGGCCGGCCATGACGTGCTGACCCGATCGGTTCCGGGGTTGACCGCGGTCAATCCGATGACCGCGATCGCCCTCCTGCTCGCGGGCATCGCGCTGGCGTTGCCGCCGCGCCGCCGGGCCCTTTGGGTCCGCCTGCTCGCCGGCCTCGTCGTCGGCATCGGCGTCGCCAAGCTGGCCCAGCTTTCGCTCGGCCTGCCCGTCGGCGTCGACCAGCTCCTGTTCCCGGATAGACTCGGGCTTGCGGCCGGCGCGCGCCCCAGCAATATGCAGGCGATCACCGCCCTCGCTTTGGCGCTGTTCGGGAGTGCGCTGTTCGCCAGCGGGGCGCGCAATCGCCTCGTGCTCCTCGCCTCGCAGGTCATGTGCCTGGTGGTCATTGCAATCACCTTGTTCGCGGTGATCGGTTATGTGCTCGATATCGTCGCCATCCATCGCGTGGTCACCTATCATGCCATGCCGATCGACGCCGTCGTGGCGCTCATGACGCTCTCCATCGCGGTCATCGGCATCAATCCCGACATCGGCCTCGTTCCCATCATCCGCGATCGCGGCCCCGCCGGAACGCTGGCGCGAACCGCGCTTCCGCTCGCGCTCCTGGTGCCGGTCCTGGTCGGGCTGGCCGCGCTGTCGGGAGAGCGCGCCGGCCTTTACGGCATCGGCAGCGGTTTCGGGCTTCAGGTCTTCGCCAACACGATCGTCACCTTCGCCCTCCTGACCGGGTGCATCGTCGCCCTGTTCCAGACCGACGGCCTCCGCCGCGAGCGCGAGCTCGTCATCGCGCGCAGCGGAGACCGCTACCGGCTCGCCGAGCAGGTCGCGCATATCGGCCATTGGCTCGTCGAATATCCGACCGGCGCCGTCACCTGGTCCGACGAATATTACAAGATTTGCGGCCTGCCCAAAGACACCGAGCCCAATATCGAAACCGCGCTCGCCCTCTACCACCCGGACGACGCCGTGGCGGCGCGCGAGATCGCCCAGGCGGTCAAGGACGGCCGCGGCTGGGAGATCGGGCTGCGCATCCGCCGGCCCGACGGCGCGGTGCGCTACATCAAGTCGCACGGCGTCTGCGAGCATGGTGCCAATGGCGACGTCACCGCGATCTTCGGCGTGTTCGCCGACGTCACCGAGCTCGAATTCGCGCAGCGCGAAGCGGAGGCGGCCACCGCTTCCAAGGCCGCCTTCCTCGCCAATATGAGCCACGAAATCCGCACCCCGATGAACGGCGTGATGGGGTTCGTCGAATTGCTGATGGACAGCAAGCTCGATGCCAGGCAGCGCCGGCACCTCCTGCTCGTCCAGGAGTCCGCGCAGGCGCTCCTGAAGCTGCTCAACGACATATTGGACCTGTCGAA
>DASQFO010000031.1:0-7876 GCA_035633095.1 Allosphingosinicella sp.
AACCCTCGACCCCAACCTTGGCAAGGTTGTGCTCTACCCCTGAGCTACGCCCGCTCTGAGCGGAACCGCTAGACCGGTTCCGGGTAAGGCGGCGGCTGCTAGCATGGGGCCTTGACCCCGGCAACCCCCGTCATCTTGGGCTTGGCAGACGGGGCCGCAATCCCACATAGAGCGTCGGACAAGCGACACGCGGAGAATGTGAAGTGGCGACATTGGGCCTTTCGGAAGTCGAACGCGAAGCCGTCGAGCGCTTCCGCCGCGACGTCGTCGAGCCGAGCATGACGAGCCTCGTCATCCTCGATTTCTGGGCGGACTGGTGCGCCCCGTGCAAGCAGCTCGCGCCGTTGCTCGAAAAGGTCGCCGCCGATTATGCCGACAAGGGCGTCAGGCTGGTCAAGATCGACGTCGAGGAAGAGAAGATGATCGCGGCCCAGTTCCAGATCCAGTCGATCCCCACCGTCTACGCGATGTTCCAGGGCCAGCCGGTCGCGGACTTGAGCTCCGCCCGAACCGAAGGCCAGCTCACCGCCGCGCTCGACCAGATCCTCGCCAAGCTTCCCGTCCAGGGCGAGGCGCAGCAAAAACAGGCCGAGATCGAGCCGCTGATCGCGATGGGCGAGCAGGTGCTCGGCGAAGGCGACGCGGAGCGCGCCGTCAACATCTTCCGGCAGGTCCTCGCAATGGCGCCCGAGCATCCCGAAGTGATTTCGGGGCTGGCCCGGGCGCTGATCGCGGCGGGGAAGCCCGATGAGGCGCGCGCGACGCTCGACGACGTGCCCGAGAAGGCCGACAAGGACCCGGCGATCGCCCGCGCCCGCTCGGCCCTGGCGCTGGCCGACGCGGCGCCGGCGGGCGACACCGCCGAGATCGAGGCGCGAATAGCAGCCGATCCCGACGATCATCAGGCGCGGCTAGACCTCGCCGGCGCGCTGATGGCGGGGGGCGACCGCGACGGCGCCGCAAGCCACCTCCTCGAAAGCATCGCCCGCGACCGCGACTGGAACGAGGGCGCGGCGCGCAAACGCCTGCTGCAGATTCTCGAAGCGGTCGGCCTCGAAGACCCCTGGGCCGGTGACCAGCGGCGGCGCCTGTCGGCGATCCTGTTCGGCTAGGATGGAAACCGCGCTCCTTCGCGTGCCGATCTTCCCGCTGGCGGGGGCGCTGCTCTTCCCGCGCAGCCAGCTCCCCTTGCACATTTTCGAGCCGCGCTACCGCGCCATGACCCGCGACGCGCTCGCCACCGACCGGCTGATCGCGATGATCCAGCCCAAGGATTCAGAAGAGCCGCCAGCATTGTTCGAGATCGGCTGCCTCGGCCGGATCGGCGCGTGCGACGAGCTGGACGACGGCCGCTTCAACCTCGTGCTCGAAGGGTTGAGCCTGTTCCGGATCGCCCGCGAAGCGGAAGTCGACACACCCTACCGCCAGGTCGACGCCGACCGCAGCGGCTTTCACGACGATCCCGATCTGGTGCTCGGCATCGCCCAGCGCGCCGAGATCGAGCGCGAGGCGAGGCGCTATGCCGACGCGCTCGGCTACATGGTCGAATGGGAGTCGGTCTCGCGCCTCGACGACGAGATGCTGGTTAACGGCATCGCCCAGATCGCGCCCCTGGACGTCGGCTCCAAGCAGGCCCTCCTCGAAGCCCCGGACCTTCCGGGGCGCGCCGACCTGCTCGTCCAGTTCATGCAGTTCCAGCGGATGGCGCCCGGCGGCGCCGACGGTCCCGAGACGATGCAATGAGCGGGGATGATGCGGAATACGATCTCAGCGGGCAATGGAGCGGCATCTTCAGCTATCCTTCGCTGTTCCCGCCGAACACCTTCGAAGCGACGATCCGCGATTCGGGCGGCCTGATCAGCGGATTGATCACGCAGCCCAGGGAGGTCTTCGAGGCGCCGGGTCCGTCCCGGCAGGCGGTGATCGAGGGCAGCCGCGAAGGCAGCACGCTGCGCTTCATCAAGATCTACGACGATCTCGACCGTCCGACCCCGCATTATCACGGCACCGTCCAGCCCGGCGGCGACGAGATTGCCGGCGAATGGACCATCCCGGGCGACTGGTCGGGGACCTTCCTGATGATTCGAGGCGCGAAGGCGTCCATCGCGGAGGAACGCCGCGTGAGCCAGGATGTCCGCTCCTAGATGGACAGGCCGCGCAGCAGCAGCGGCAGCTCGCCCGATTCGCCGCGAGCCTCGGCCATCAGCCGGCCCTTCAAGGGCCCGATCCGCTGCACCGCGCCCATGCCGAAGCGGCGGAGCGCCGAGGCGGCCTTGCCAGGGGCGCCGTAGAGGCGGGTCAAAGTGTCGGTCGCCATCGCCACCATGAACGTGTCGAGGCTGCGCCAGCGCTCGTAGCGGGCGAGCACCTGCGCGTCTCCCAAATCGAGCCCCAGCCGCGCGCCCTCGACCAGCACCTCGGCCAGCGCCGCCGCGTCGCGAAAGCCCAGATTGAGACCCTGGCCGGCGATCGGGTGGATGCCGTGGGCGGCGTCGCCGATCAGCGCGAGGCGCTCGGCCGTAATCCTGGCCGCGTGGTGGAACCCCAGCGGATAGTTCCAGCGCGGCCCCGCCAGCGCGACATCGCCCAGAAAGCCGCCCATCCTCTTCTCGATCTCGTGGGCCAGCGCCCGGTCGGGCAAAGCGAGCATCGCCTCAGCGTCGCGCGCCCTCACCGACCAGACGATGGCCGAGCGTTGCCGCCCGTCTTCGCCCGGCAGCATCGGCAGGATCGCGAACGGGCCGTCGGGATAGAAAATCTCGTAGGCGGTCTGCTCGTGCGTCCTTTCGTGGGTGATCGTGGCGACGATCGCGACATGGTCGTAGCGCCACTTGGCGAGCGGGATGCCCGCCGCCTCGCGCATCGGCGAATTGCGCCCCTCGGCGCCGACCAGCAAAGGCGCGGCAATGAGCCGCCCGTCCGCGAGCGCGACGCGGGCGCCGTTCGCATCGCGAGCCACGTCGCCGGGCCGGGCCGGCATCAGCAGCTTGATCCGCCCGGCGGCGAGCGCGGTCTCGCGCAGCGCGGCGCGAAGCAGCCGGTTCTCGACCATGATGCCGAGCGGGTCGCCGTCGTCCTGAGGGTCGAACACTATTCCGCCGGGCTCCAGGCCCTCGCTGACCCGGATCGCGCGGATAGCGCAGGTCACACCGTCGAGGCGTTCGGCGACGCGGAGCGCCTCGAGCATCCGCCAGGACGAGCTCGACACCGCCGTCGCGCGGCCGTCATAGCTCGGCGCGATTTGGCTTTGCGGATCGGCCGGATCGACGACGATGGTCGAAAGGCCGTGTCGGTCGAGCGCGATCGCAAGCGTCAGGCCGACCAGGCCGCCGCCCAGGATGATGACGTCGCTGCGCTCCATTTCAGCGCCTTAACGTTGCAGCCCGGCAACGCCAAGCGCTTGACCCGGGAGTCCGCCAGGGCGCATGAGGGGACCGGGAACATTTGGGGCACATCGAATGGCGGCGACGTCAGCACCGAACAGCCGGCCGGGGCGGCTCGAACAATGGCGCGAAGGCTCGAAGCGCGTCGCCAGGCGCTCGGGCCACTTCCTTTCCGGGATCGCGATCTGCCTCGCCGTCCTGTTCACGCTGGTCGCTTTGGTCAGCTATCGGCCCAGCGATCCCTCGCTCAACACCGACGCCGGCGGCCCGGTGAAGAACTGGATGGGAAGCGCCGGCGCCTGGACCTCCGACGCGCTCCTCACCGTGGCCGGACCGCCGGTCGGCCTCCTCCTGCCGCTGCTCCTCGTCCTCGGCCTCAGGCTGGTGCGCGGCACCGAGCCCGGCCGCTGGCTGCGCGCGCTCATTCTTTCCTCGATCGGCATCATCCTCGCCGGCGCCGCGGCCGGGCTGTTTGCGGGCGGCGCCGTGCGTGGGCTTCCCGCGGGCTGGGGCGGGGGCGTCGGCCTTGGCCTCGCCGCCATGATCGAACCGGGGCTCGGCCTGATCGGCGATCCCGGCATCGCCGCGCCGGTCCGGATCGCGATCATCGCGATCAGCGCCGCGGTGGGGCTTGCCTTGTGCATCCTGAGCCTCGGCCTCACCGCCGAGGAGCGGGGCTGGCTCGCCGGGCGCCGCCTGCGCGGCGCCGGCGCCGACGAGGTGGACGATTTGCCGGTTCCGGCGGATCGGCCGGCGCGGGCGCAGGTCGTCGTCGCGCCGCCATCGCGCGGGCCCGTCATCGCCGACCCGGCACCGGCGCAGGGCGCCGTCCGCCGGCCCTTGCGTGAGCGCCAGCCCTCGCTCGCGCTCGGCGACAGCTACACTCTCCCCTCCGTCGACCTGCTCAATCCGCCGCCGCCGCGGATCAACGTCGTGCTCGACAAGGCGGCGCTCGAGCGCAACGCGCGCCTGCTTGAAACGGTGCTCGACGATTTTTCGGTGAAGGGCGAGATCGTTGAGGTCCGCCCCGGCCCCGTCGTCACCATGTACGAGCTCGAGCCCGCCAGCGGCATCAAGGCGAGCCGTGTCATCCAGCTCGCCGACGATATCGCCCGCAACATGTCGGCGCTGTCGGCGCGAGTCGCGACGATCCCAGGCCGGAGCGTGATCGGCATCGAGCTGCCCAACGCCAAGCGCGAGATGGTGGTCCTCTCCGAGCTGATCGGCAGTCCCGCCTTCGAAGACCAGGTCGCGCAGCTGCCGATCATCCTGGGCAAGAACATCGCCGGCGATCCGGTTGTCGCGGATCTCGCGCCGATGCCGCATCTGCTCGTCGCCGGCACAACCGGATCGGGCAAGTCGATCGGCCTCAATTGCATGATCCTCTCGCTGCTCTATCGGCTCACGCCCGAGCAGTGCAAATTGATCCTGATCGACCCCAAGATGCTCGAATTGAGCGTCTATGACGGCATCCCGCACCTCCTCGCGCCCGTCGTCACCGAGCCGGCCAAGGCGATCCGCGCCTTGAAATGGACGGTCGAGCAGATGGAGGAGCGCTACCGGATGATGGCGTCGGTCGGCGTGCGCCAGCTCTCCAGTTTCAACGCCAAGGTCCGCGAGGCCAGGATGAAGGGCCAGCCGCTCGGAAGGCGGGTTCAGACCGGCTACGATCCGGAGACCGGCCAGCCGCGCTACGAGATGGAGGAGCTCGACTACGACGTGCTGCCGCAGGTCGTGGTCGTGGTCGACGAGCTTGCCGATCTGATGATGACCGCGGGCAAAGAGGTCGAATTCCTGATCCAGCGCCTGGCGCAGAAGGCGCGCGCGGCCGGCATGCACCTGATCATGGCGACACAGCGGCCGTCGGTCGACGTCATCACCGGCGTCATCAAGGCGAACCTGCCGACCCGCATCTCCTTCTCGGTCACTTCAAAGATCGATTCGCGCACCATATTGGGCGAGCAGGGCGCCGAGCAGCTGCTCGGCAAGGGCGACATGCTCTACATGCCCGGCGGCAAGCAGATCGCGCGCGTCCACGGCCCTTACGTGACCGATGAGGAGGTCCGCGCGGTCGCCGACTTCTGGCGCGCGCAGGGATCCCCCGATTACGTGCAGGCGGTCACCGAGGAGCCCGAGGACGGCGGCTACATGTTCGAAGGCCAGCCGCTCGGCGAGGACGACGCCGAAACCCAGCTCTTCCGCAAGGCGGTCCAGGTGGTGGCCGAGAGCCAGAAAGCCTCGACCTCCTATCTCCAGCGACAGCTTCGCGTCGGCTACAACAACGCCGCGCGGCTGATCGAGCGGATGGAGAAGGAAGGCGTGGTCAGCGCCCCCGACCATGTCGGCCGCCGCGAAGTTCTGGTCGACCCCGAAGGGCGGCCGCTGGTCTGAGGCCCAAGGAACCGCTAGGTTCACGGATCATTCAAGCGGCGGACGCAAGAACGCGGCCCGATTCACGTATCTGACGAAGAGGATTTTCGATGTTGCGTTTTCGCGCCCTTGCCCTCGCGCTCGTGCCGCTGGCGGCCTTCGCGCCGGTCGCGCTCGGCGCGCAGGCGGCGCCCGCGGGCCTCGCCCAGGTTCAGGCGCATCTGCGCGCGGTCGAGACGATGACCGCGGGCTTCACCCAGACAGACCGGCGCGGGCGCACTTTGGGCGGCACGCTCACCATCAAGCGGCCGGGCCGGATCCGCTTCGATTACGGCCGCAGCGCCAACATGCTGATCGTCGGCGACGGCCGGGCGCTGACCTTTGTCGATTACGAGGTCGGGCAGCGGCAGCGCTGGCCGATCAACGATTCCCCGCTTTCGGTTCTGCTCAACCCGAGCCAGGATCTGGCCCGCTTCGCGCGGGTCGTGCAGAACGACACCCAGGTGCTGATGATCGAGGCGCGCGACGCCCGCCGCCGCGAGTTCGGCACCATCACCATCGCCTTCGCCCGGGTGCCGAGCGCGCCCGGGGGCCTGGTCCTCCAGGGCTGGAACACCCGCGATGCGCAGAACAACCTCACCACGGTGCGGCTCTCGAGCCAGCGCTTCAACGTGCCCGTCGCCGACAGCGCCTTCACCTATCGCAACCCGACCCGGCGCGGGCCCCGGGGCTAGCGAAATCCCGAGGCGAAATGTGCGCCAAGCTGAACCGCCGTTCATCTGGGCGACAGGTGCGCTGGCCTAAATCATGGCCTTCGATTGCCGGTTGCGGTTTTGGGTTTTCCCCCTGTTGCCCGAGCGAAGCCGGCAATTGACCTCGCGTAACAACGCTTGGTGGGCCCTCGCTCCACGCCCCCGGAGCGGGGGCCCTTCCATGTCCGGGGCCCGGCTCACATCATCGACAGGCAGATAAGCTGCCGCTAAGCCCGCGCCATGCCATCGACGCTCAAAATCGCCTCCTGGAACATCAATTCGATCCGCGCCCGCGCGGACATCGTCGAGAAATTCCTGCGCGAGGAATCGCCCGATATATTGTGCCTGCAGGAGACCAAGGTCCGCGACAGCGAGTTTCCCGACACCATGTTCCACCGCCTGGGCTACAGCCACATCTTCATCTGCGGCCAGCCGATGCACCACGGCGTCGCCATAATCAGCCGGGTTCCGATGCGCGAGGACGACCGGCTCGACTGGCAGGCGAACGGCGAGGCCCGCCATATCGGGGTCCGGCTCGAATGCGGGATCCGGCTCGAGAACGTCTACGTTCCCGCCGGCGGCGACGTGCCCGACCGCGCGCAGAATCCCAAGTTCGGCCAGAAGCTCGACTTCATCGAGCGGATGACGCGCTGGTCCGAGGCCCTGGCGTTCCCGACGATCATGGTCGGCGACCTCAACGTCGCGCCGCTGGAATGCGACGTCTGGAGCCACAAGCAGCTCCTCAATGTCGTCAGCCACACCCCGATCGAGGTCGAGGCGCTGACCCGGCTCCAGGCGTCGGGCGGCTGGGTCGATCTCGGCCGCCGCTTCCATCCCGCCCCCCAGCGCCTCCATACCTGGTGGAGCTACCGATCGCCCGACTGGACCAGGAACGACCGCGGCCGCCGGCTCGACCATATGTGGGCGACGAGCGACGTCGCGGCGCTGGCCCGGGCCCATATCGTCCACGAGCCCTGCCGCAACTGGACGCGGCCGTCCGATCACGTTCCGCTGATGACGGAATTCGTGCTTTGACGGGCGCGCGGGACGTCGCCCGCGCGATCGACGCTCTCCGGCGCGGCTGGCCGGTGGCGGTCGACGACATTTCGTTCCTCGCCATCGAGACCGCCGACGCGGACGGACTGGCGGCCTTCGACGGCGACGCGCCGGCCGGCCTGCTCGTCTCGGGCAACCGCGCCGCGACCCTGAAGCTCACCAACCAGCGCGAAGCGTTGCCGACCGCGCCCGTGCTGATCCTGCGGAGCCCATGGATCGACCTCGACGCGGCGACCGCGATCGCCGATCCGGCGCTCGACCTCGCCACCCCGCTCAAGGGGCCGTTCCGGACCGCTCCGCCGTGCTCGCCGCCGA
>DASQFO010000032.1:0-7463 GCA_035633095.1 Allosphingosinicella sp.
GGTGCCGCTGAACGGCTTACCATAAGGATGGCCGGCGCCGTAGAGCAGGCCCGGCAGCGCGCGGAACGCGAGGCCCGACGGCTGGGTCATCTCGGAGGCGATGCCGGCGAGCTGCTGCTGGCGGATCCGCTCCACTTCCCCGGGCTCGAACGCCGGGTTGCGGATGACGTCGGCGAGCAGGTCGAGCGAGGCGCCGAGCGCAGGGGTCATCGCGGTCAGCGACACCGCGGTGCGGTCGAGGCTGGCGCCGGTGGCGACGGTAGCCCCCAGCCGCTCCTGCGCTTCGGCGAGCCGGGTCGAATTGAGGCTGGTCGTGCCCTCTTCCAGCATGTTGAGCGTCATCGCCTGGGTGCCGAGCCGGTCGGCCGGATCGGCGGCGATGCCGGCGTCGAACTCGACCGTGACGCGGGTGACCGGCACCGCCGTGCGGCGGGCATAGATCACCTCAATGCCGTTGGAGAGGCGGGCCCGCTCGGTGGCCGGGAGGTCGAGCGCCGTTGTGCCGGTGACGCCCGGCATCGGATCGCGATCCAGGACCGACGGCGCGAGCGGGCGGTCGCCGGGCTGCGGCGGCGCATAATAACGCGGACGCTGGCTCGGCGTGCTGACATTGACGCCGGCGGGCGCGGAGGCGGTGCCGGTGACGCCGGCGGCTTCCTCATAGGCCTCGCGCTCGCCGGGATCGACGCGCAGCGCCAGCACCGGACGCCTCAGCCAGCGCTGCATCGCGGCGCGGACCTGCGCGGGCGTCACGGCGGCGAGCTGCTGGAGGCGGGTGCGGTAGAAATTGGGATCGTCCGCGTAGAGCATGCCTTCCGCGAGCGCGACCGCCTTGCCGCCGAAGCCGCCGACCTGCTCGAGGCCCTGGACCCGCCCCGACATGGCGCGCATCACCGCCCGCCTGACCTCGTCGGCGGTCGGCCCGGTGCGGACGAAATCGGCGATCAGGGCGTCGAGCCGGCGCGAGACCGCGTCGGCGTCCTGGCCCGGCTTCACGTCGACCGTGACCTCGAACATGCTGATCCGGTGGAATGGCTGGACGCCGCCGGTGACGCGCACCGCGCTCTGCTCGCCGCGCACCAGGGCATTGTCGAGCCGCGAGCTCGAAAGGCCGCCCAATATGGTCGCGCCGACCGAAAGCGGCACCATATCCTCGTGGGTGAGGCCGGGAACGACCCAGTCGCGGTAGAGCCGGGTGTTGGCGACGCGGTCGCGCATGACCCGGTCGACCCGGGCAGGGAGCGTCGGCACGGCGGCCGCGGCGGGCGTATTGACCGGGCCGCGCGGGATGTCGCCGAAATAGCGCTCGACCAGCGGCCGGGCCTCGGCGGCGTCGATGTCGCCGGCAAGGACGAGGACGGCGTTGTTGGGCCCGTATTTGTCCCGGAACCAGGCGCGCACGGTGTCGAGCGTCGCCGCGGAAAGATCGGCCATCGAGCCGATCGTCGAGTGGCGATAGGGATGGCCCTCGGGGAACAGGCCCTCGAGCTGGGCATATTCGACCATGCCGAAGGGCTCGTTGTCGCCCTGGCGCTTCTCGTTCTGGACGACGCCGATCTGGTTGGTCAGATTCTCCTGGGTGACGGCGCCGAGCAGATGGCCCATGCGGTCGCTCTCGAGATAGAGCGCGCGCTCGAGCGCGTTGCGCGGCACGGTCTGGAAATAATTGGTGCGGTCGAACCAGGTGGTGCCGTTGAAATCGGTCGCGCCGATCTCGCGCAAGGGGGCGAAATAGTCGCCCGGCGCATTCTCGGAACCGTTGAACATCAGATGCTCGAACAGATGGGCGAAGCCGGTCCGGCCCGGCGGCTCGTCCTTGGAGCCGACATTGTACCAGACCGAAACCGCGACCACCGGCGCCTTGCGGTCCTCATGGACGACGACGCGCAGCCCGTTGGCGAGGGTGAAGGTCTGGAACGGGATGTCGACCCGGTTGAGCAGCTCGCGGACCGGATCCGCGCTCGGCGAGGCGGCGGCGCTCTGGCTGCCGGTGGTGGCGCAGCCGGCCAGGCCGAGGCCGGCGGCGATCGCGAACGCGGTGAAGAGCTTGCGCATGGGAATCCTCATGTCGTGCAGCGGGCGGACACTAGCGCGGTGTACGGCCATGGCAATACGCTTCGGCCACGAATCTCGCTTGGGAGATACGCTTTTGACGATTGCCATTGTGCGGGGTTGCGGCGCCCCTACATTCCGGACGGGTCAAAACGGGGCCGGACAGCATGAATCTCGAGAAGTTCACAGACCGCGCGCGTGGTTTTCTTCAATCGGCTCAGACGGTTGCGGTCCGGATGAACCACCAGCGCATCGCTCCGGTCCATCTCCTCAAGGCGCTGCTCGAGGACGAGCAGGGCATGGCGGCGGGACTGATCGCGCGCGCCGGCGGCAGCGCCGAGGCGGCGCGGCGCGAAACCGACGAATTGCTCGCCAAGGTTCCGGCGGTCTCGGGCAGCGGCGCCAATGCCGCCCCCGCCCTCGACGGCGAAATCATCCGCATTCTCGACCAGGCCGAGCAGATCGCGCAGAAGGCCGGCGACAGCTACGTCACCGTCGAGCGCATGCTGCTCGCGCTCGTCCTTTCCAACACCGACGCCGGCAAGGCGCTCAAGGATGCGGGGCTCAAGGCGGAAGCGCTCAACGCCGCGATCAACGAATTGCGCGGCGGGCGGACGGCGGACACCCAGAGTGCCGAGGACCGCTACGACGCGCTCAAGAAGTTCGCGCGGGATCTCACGCAGGCCGCGCGTGACGGCAAGCTCGATCCCGTCATCGGCCGCGACGAGGAGATTCGCCGCACCGTCCAGATCCTCGCCCGGCGGACCAAGAACAACCCGGTGCTGATCGGCGATCCCGGCGTCGGCAAGACCGCGATCGCCGAAGGGCTCGCGCTCAGGATCGCAAATGGCGACGTGCCCGATTCGCTGAAAGACCGCCGGCTGATGGCGCTCGACATGGGCTCGCTCATCGCCGGCGCCAAATATCGCGGCGAGTTCGAGGAGCGGGTCAAAGGCGTGCTCGACGAGGTCAAGGGCGCCGAGGGCGAGGTCATCCTGTTCATCGACGAGATGCACACCCTGGTCGGCGCGGGGAAGGGCGAAGGCGCGATGGACGCCTCAAACCTCTTGAAGCCCGCGCTCGCGCGGGGCGAGCTCCACTGCATCGGCGCGACCACGCTCGACGAATATCGCAAGCACGTCGAGAAGGACCCGGCGCTGCAGCGGCGCTTCCAGCCGGTCTTCATCGGCGAGCCGACGGTTCCGGACACGATCTCGATCCTGCGCGGCCTCAAGGAGAAATACGAGCTGCACCACGGCGTCCGCATCACCGACGCCTCCCTGGTCGCGGCCGCGACGCTCTCCAACCGCTACATCACCGACCGCTTCCTCCCCGACAAGGCGATCGACCTGATGGACGAGGCCGCGTCGCGGATCCGCATGGAGGTCGAATCCAAGCCCGAGGAGATCGAGACGCTCGACCGGCGGATCATCCAGCTCAAGATCGAGCGCGAGGCCTTGAAGAAGGAGAAGGACGCGGCCACGAAGGAGCGGCTGAAGGCGATCGAAGGCGAGCTCGCCAATCTCGAGCAGCAATCGGCCGAGCTGACCCAGCGCTGGCAGGCCGAGAAGGAGAAGATCCACGCCGAGGCCAAGGTCAAGGAGCAGCTCGACGCCGCCCGGCTGGAGCTGGAGCAGGCGCAGCGCTCGGGCGACCTCGCCAACGCGGGCGAGCTGCAATACGGGCGCATCCCGGCGCTCGAGAAACAGCTCGAAGAGGCCGCCGTCGCCTCGGGCAGCGCGATGCTGCGCGAAGAAGTGACGGCCGAGGACATCGCCGCGGTCGTCGCCCGCTGGACCGGCATCCCGATGGAACGGATGCTCGAGGGCGAGCGCGAGAAATTGCTCGCCATGGAGGCCGAGATCGGCAGGCGGGTGATCGGCCAGGAGCATGCGGTCGCCGCGGTCAGCCGCGCAATCCGCCGCGCCCGCGCCGGCCTCCAGGATCCCAATCGGCCGATGGGCTCGTTCCTGTTCCTGGGCCCGACCGGCGTCGGCAAGACCGAGCTGACCAAGGCCTTGGCCGAATTCCTGTTCGACGACAGCCACGCCATGGTCCGCATCGACATGTCGGAGTTCATGGAGAAGCATAGCGTCGCCCGGCTGATCGGGGCGCCGCCGGGCTATGTCGGCTATGAGGAGGGCGGCGTCCTGACCGAGGCGGTGCGGCGGCGGCCCTATCAGGTCGTCCTGTTCGACGAGGTCGAAAAGGCGCATTCGGACGTGTTCAACATCCTCCTCCAGGTGCTGGACGACGGCCGCCTCACCGACGGCCAGGGCCGCACCGTCGATTTCACCAACACGATCATCATTCTGACCTCGAACCTCGGCAGCCATTTCCTGACCGGCCTCGACGAGGGCCAGACCGTGGCCGACGTCGAGCCGCAGGTGATGGAGGTCGTCCGCGCCCATTTCCGGCCTGAATTCCTCAACCGGCTCGACGAGATCATCCTGTTCCACCGCTTGAGCCAGGAGCATATGGGCCCGATCGTCGACATCCAGGTCGCGCACGTCCAGGAGCTACTCAGGGACCGCAAGATCGTTTTGGAGTTGACCCAGGGCGCCCGCGCCTGGCTCGGCCGGGTCGGCTACGATCCGGTTTACGGCGCGCGGCCCTTGAAGCGCGCGGTCCAGAAATACCTTCAAGACCCGCTCGCCGACGTGATCCTGCGCGGCGAGATCAAGGACGGCCAGACGGTCAAGGTCGACGAAGGCGACGGCGGACTAAGGCTCGTGGTCGCCTAAACCGGCGTCGCGACGTCGAAGGCGACGCTCAGCCGCTCGCCGGCGGCGAAGGGGATCGTCCCGTGCCACATGGTCGATGGAAACAACACCAGCCGGCCGGGCCTGGGCTCGATCAGCCGGGTCGGCGGCAAATCGAGGCCCAGTTCGCTCGGCGGCTCGCCGAGCTTCAGCCACCCCTCCTGTCCCCGGGCCATTTCGGGCACGGCGAGGTAGAAAGCCGAGCTCAGCCAACCTTCCGGGTGGAAATGATCGGCATGATGGCCCGCATCGGTCAGCCGGACCGACCAGGAGCCGGCGAATCGCACCGGCGCGTCGCGCCTCTTGCCAAGCGTCGGATGCTGGGGATCGACCGCCGGCAGCTGCGCGATGTGGCGTGCCACCGCCGCCGCGAGCAGGCGCCGAAAGTCCTGAATGACCGGTTCGATCCGCGGCAGCAAATGGCCTTCGGTCTGGGTTCCGCTCCGCACCGATTGATCGAGCGGCTCGGCGATGCTGGTGTGGAGCGTGCGCAAATGGTCGGCCAGGCCTTCGGGAACCTCGAGATCGTAGACCGCGGCCAGCCGCTCGTCGCCTTCGAGCCATTGCCAGCGCGCGTCGTCGCACAGCCGCCACGCGGCCGACAGATAGGGCGTGATGAACGGGGCCTCTTCGGCCAGCTTCGGCTCGAGCAGCGACGCCGCCTCCTGCGGCCGGCCGCGCCGCAGCGCGTTGCGGGCGCGGCGGACGATGAGATCGACCTCGTCGACATGGGCGAGCGGCGCGAACAGCCGCTCGGCCCGGGCGTGGTCGCCGAGCTCGTCGACGCACAGCGCCTCGTTGGCATCGAAAATGGGGTGCGGGCCGGCCGCGGCCCGGCCGCGCGCGATCGCCGCCAGCGCATCCTCGAACCGGACGGCGCGGATCAGGGTGATGACCAATTCGCGCCACAGGTAGACATCGCGCGGCCTCGCCGCCAGCGCCCGCTCGAACGAGGCCGTGACCCGCTCGGGCTCGCCCGCCAGGAAGCGGAGGCGCGCCAGATAGGCATGGCCCTCGAGCCAGCCTGGATCGGCTGCAAGCACCGCATCGAGCCGTTCGATCGCGGCGGCCGGACCCTGCTCGGCCCGGATCGCCTCGATCAGGCCGAGCTGGGGGATGTCGCGGCGCGCGATGCCGAGCACGCGCTCGTAAAGCGCGACGGCCGGGAGGCCCGCGTCGAGCGTGACCCGGGCATGGAGGTGGGCGATGCCGAAATCGCGCGGCGCGAGACTCGCGGCCCGCGCGCACGAAGGCAGCGCCGCCGCCAGATCGTCGAGAGCGCGGTGAAGGAGGCCGCTCACGTGCCAGAGGCGCGCGTCGCCGGGGTGAAAGACCCGGGCGGCTTCAAGCCATTGCAGCGCCTCGGCTTCGCCGCCGGTGCCGAGCGCCGCCATCCCCGCTTGATAGGCGGCGTCGCCGTCGGCCGGATCGAGCCGGGTCAAATCCTGTATCCCATCCGTTCAGCCCAGGGCGCGAGCAAGGGAAGGACCGGCGCCATCTGGTCGCGATAGCGCTCCCAGCGCCCGCTCGCACGGGCGTAGATCGGCTGGGCGACCTGGGCGTAGCTCGGCGTCGCGATCGGCCCGCGCCGAAGGGCGATCCCCTCATTGTCGAGCACCGCCGGATCCCAGGTGAGGCCGAGGAAGGCGAGCAAAGCGCGCATTTCGGCCTCCTTGTCCTCGACCAACGCCTCGTAGCGGACGGCGTGCACATCGAGCGGCAGGATGGCGCGGGCCCTGGTCCAGAAATCGAGGACGAGGTCGTAAAGGCGGGCGGCGTCGCCGAGGTCGAGGAAGTTCGCCATCGCGTCGTTCAAATCGAAATTCTGCATGAAGCAGCTCAACACGACGTCGCACGGGTGGCGCTCGGCGAAAATCAGCTTCGCGTCGGGAAACAGGCGGTGGATGAGGGGCGCACCCAGGATGTTGAGCGGGAGCTTGTCGACGACCATTTTGTCCCGGGCCCTTGGATCGAACGCGTCGAGCTCGGCGAAATAGAGCGCGCGCAGGCGATCGATCTCGCCGGCGTCGAGCTCGGGCAGCCGGGCGAAGTCGCCGAGCGCCTCGCCGACCCGCTGCAGGATCGGCTCCTCCTCGAGCACGTGGACGGCCGGGTGGCCCATCAGCATGGTATCGATGAGGGTCGTGCCCGAGCGCGGGAAGCCGACCAGGAAAACCGGCGCCGGCCGGTCCTTGTCCGCCTCCGCGTCCGGCCAGCCCGCATTGAAATCCGGAATCATCATGTCGCGGAGCGCCGCGACATGCGCGCGATAGGCCGCGGCGGCGCCGGCCGGCGCGGCCTCTGCGACAATCCGGTTCATCTCGGCATAGGCCTCGAACGCCGTAGCAGGGTCACCCGATCTGTCCGCCAGCCGGCCAATGAGCAGAGCCCGGCGGACGGGATCGTCCGCCGCCTTCCGCGCCTCGAGGAGCGCCTGCTCGATTTTCCCTCCGCGCTCCAGGGCAAGCGCGCGCAAATAGGCAAGGTCGCCCGCCGCGATGCCCTGCCCGACCGCTTCGTCGAGCAAGGCGGGCAAGAGCTCGAGCCTGTTGCCGCGTTCGAGCAGCAGCCCGCGCTCGAGGAAGGCTATGGCAAGGCCGGGCTGCGTCGCGAGCGCCTGCCGATAGGCCTCGTCGGCTTCGTCGAACC
>DASQFO010000033.1:0-1891 GCA_035633095.1 Allosphingosinicella sp.
ACGGCGGCGACGAGGCGGCGCGGACGCGGCTGATCGAGGGGCTGGAGCTGTTCGGCATCGGCTATAGCTGGGGCGGCTATGAGAGCCTGGCCGTGCCCGCCGATCCGGTGCGGACGGCGACGCGGACCGACTATCAGGGGCCGCTGGTCCGGCTCCATGTCGGCCTCGAGGATGTTGACGATCTGATCGCCGATCTCGAGGCCGGGCTGGCGCGGTGGAGGGAGAAAGCGTGAGGGGCCTCGCCAGCGCGCTCGGCCTGCCGGTCCCGGCCTCGCCCGATCTGCCGGCGGCCGGCGCCGCGGCGGGCGTGGCCGCTGGGCTGATCCTGCTCGCCTGGCTCGCCGGCCGCTTCGCCGGCCCGGTCCTCGCCGGCTTTTGGGACCGGACGCCCGGGGCGCGGAGCGAGGAGATCAGGAAGCGGACCTGCGCGATGGTGCGCTATGCCGTGCTCGCTTTGGGGGCCGCGGTCGCGCTGCGCGTCCAAGCCTGGCCGCCGCTCGCCATCTGGACGCTCGGCATCGTCGGCGCGGCGGCCTCGGCGATGCTGGCCCACACCGTCGCGCGGGGCCTCGGCATTTCCCGCTGGCTCGCCTGGCTGCTGGCGGCCTTCACCTTCGCCGCCTTGCTCGCCGACGCGGTCGGCGGGCTGGCGCCGCTCACCGCCGCGCTCGACCGGACCGGCTTCTCTCTGGGCAGCCGGCGCATCACCTTGCTGGCTGTGGTCCAGATCGCCATCGGCCTGCTCCTGCTCTACGCGATCGTGCGGCTCACGATAAGGCTGACCGGCCGGCTGATCGGGCGCAGCCGGGGCCTCGACCCGACCCAGCAATTGCTGTCGCAGAAGCTGGCCGCGATCGTCATCATCGTCATCGCCTTCTTCGTCGGCATCGACCTTGCGGGGATCGACCTGACCGCGCTCGCCGTCTTCTCGGGCGCATTGGGCCTGGCGGTCGGCTTCGGCCTGCAGAAGACCGTCGGCAACCTCTTCGCCGGGATCATCCTGCTGATGGACCGCTCGATCAAGCCGGGCGACGTCATCTCGGTCGGCGAGGGCTTCGGCTCGGCCGGCGAGAGTTTCGGCTCGGTCAACAAGATCGGCGTCCGCGCCGTCTCGATCGTCACCCGCGACGGCAAGGAATATCTGATCCCCAACGAGCTTTTGATGACCCAGGAGGTGGTCAACTGGTCCTATTCGACCAAGGACGTGAGGATCAGCATCCCGATCAGCGTCGCCTATGATTGCGACGTCGAGCTCGCGCACAAGCTGATGCTGGAGGCGGCGGGCGCCTCGCCGCGCGTGCTCGACGCGCCCAGGCCCGCGGTCTGGATGACCGCCTTCGCCGAGAGCGCGATCGACCATGAGATCAGGGTCTGGATCAAGGATCCGGAGGCGGGCCTGGGCAGCGTCCGATCGGAAATATTGCACCGGGTGCTGGAGCTGTTCCGCGCCAACCATATCGCCATTCCCAATCCGCAGCGCGACGTCCGGGTGAAGGAGTGGCCTAGCGAAGCAGCGCCGCCATCTCGCTGAGCGCCGCGTCCAGCCGGCGGGCGAGGCGGCAGGCGGCGGCGCGGGGCGGATCCGCCTCGCCGGCGGCGAGCAGAGCTTCCACGCCCGCGGCCGCCCAGATCGCGGTCTCCTGCGCGAGCGCCTCGAAGCGGCGCTGCACGACTGGCAAAGCGGCGTCATAGGCGCCGGAAATGCGCGCGGCCTCGTCCAGGCCGTGGTCGCGCGGCGCCTCTTCGCCCGCGATCCGCTCGACCAGCCGCAGCGCCTCGCGCAGCTGCGCGAGCTGGCGGCCGGGATCGGGCCCAGCGGAAGCGGGGGAGGGCGGCGCCTGATGCGTCATGGCGCTGAGGCTAGAGCGGCGAGGCTAAGGAAGCGCTAACG
>DASQFO010000034.1:0-2333 GCA_035633095.1 Allosphingosinicella sp.
GCCCGGCATGGACGGCCTCGCCGTGATGCGCGCCTTGCATGACCGCGAAGTGGCGGTGCCCATTCTGGTTCTGACCGGGCATGGCGACGTCCCGCTGGCGGTGGGGGCGATGCGGCTGGGGGCGGTCGATTTCCTCGAAAAGCCCTATCCGCCCGGCGATCTCCTCGACGCGATCCGCCACGCCTGCAACACGCCCGTGGCGCTGGCCGGCGGCCATGCCGTCAACAAGCAGGCCGAAGCGAAGGTCGCCTGCCTGTCCGAACGCCAGCGCGCGGTCCTGCTCGGCATCCTGAAGGGGCAGCCCAACAAGATCATCGCCTGGGAGCTGGGCCTTTCGATCCGCACCGTCGAAGCCTATCGCGCCCAGATGTTGGCCAAGCTGGGCGTGCGCGGCACCGCCGAAGCGGTCCGGCTGGCGATGGCCGCGGGCATGGCGGCCGACCCGGCCAAGTGACTTTCCTGCTGGTCCGCTCCGCCGCCCTTTGCTAAGCGCGCGCTTCGCGGCCGGCACCCGTAGCTCAGCTGGATAGAGCGCTGCCCTCCGAAGGCAGAGGCCACAGGTTCGAATCCTGTCGGGTGCGCCAGCCTTTTATCCTCTTAGTCGGCTGGCGAGGGCGTCTTTGGCGTGAAAGGACAC
Organism: Allosphingosinicella sp.; assembly: GCA_035633095.1. Lineage (GTDB taxonomy): Bacteria > Pseudomonadota > Alphaproteobacteria > Sphingomonadales > Sphingomonadaceae > Allosphingosinicella. The sequence goes on from DASQFO010000034.1 coordinate 638, forward strand.
AGGTCCCGAACGACGCAGCGCCAGCATTCGGGCCGCCTCGCCTTGCAGACGTAGCGGCCGTGCAGGATCAAGAGGTGGTGCGCGATGCGGCGCCAGGGCTGGGGGGTCTGCCGGTCGAGGATCGCTTCGACCTGCTCGACGGTCCTGCCCCGGGCGAGGCCGGTTCGGTTGGCGACGCGGAAGACGTGGGTGTCGACCGCGAACGTCTCCGCTCCGAAGGCGACGTTCATCACCACATTGGCGGTCTTGCGGCCGACCCCGGGCAGGGCCTGGAGCGCGTCGCGGTCGGCCGGCACCTCGCCGCCGTGGCGCTCGACCAGGGCGCGGGAGAGGGCGATCACGTTCCTCGCCTTGGTGTTGAAGAGGCCGATCGTCTTGATGTGGCGCTTGAGGCCTTCCTCGCCGAAGTCGAGCATCTGCAGCGGCGTCGTCACTCGGGCGAACAACTCCCTGGTCGCGCGGTTCACCCCGGCGTCAGTCGCTTGCGCCGACAGCACCACGGCGACCAGCAAGGTGTAGTGGTTGACCGATTGAAGCTCGGTCTCCGGCGCCGGGATCCGGTCGGCCAGCCGGCGGTAGAATTCGGCGATGTCGGCCTTTTTCATCCGAGCTCGTCCAATGCGGCACCGAGCCGCTCGAGCCCGGCCTCGACCAGCTCGGTCGGCCCGCCGACGCCGATCCGGAAATGGTCGGCGAGGCCGAAGAAGCGCCCAGGCACGATCGCCGTGTCGTAATGCTCGCGGAGCCGGGCATCGAGCGCGTCGGGATCGCCGCGCAGCAGCCGCGGCAGAGCGGTGATGCCGTGCACCATCGGCGCCGCTTCGAGATCACTCCGGCTCGCAAAGAAATCATTGGCGAGCGCCCGGTTGCGAGCGAGCAGGGCCGGGAGCTCCGCGCCGATCTCGTCGAGCCGCGCCAGCGCGATGCACGAAAGCCGCTCGGCGGGATGCGCCTGGGCGACACCGAACAGCTCGTTCAGGCGCCACATCTTCTCCGCCAGCGCGGGCGAGGCGAGGATCCAGCCGCACCGCAGGCCGGAGAGCCCGTAGCATTTGGTCAGGCTCGAGGTGGAAACGAAGGCGTCGCCGAGATGCGCCGCGCTGCTTTGAGTGGGGATTGCGGCGTCGAGATAGACTTCGTCGACCAGGACATGCGCGCCCGCTTTTTCGGCGATCGCGCCGATCGCGCGGAGCGCCGCTTCGCCGGCCAGATTGCCGGTCGGGTTGTGGAGGTTGGTAAGGAGGATGAGCCGGGTCCGCGGCGTCATCGCGCGCGCGACGGCCTCGGGGTCGAGCGCGAATGCGAGCCCCCCGCGCGCGAATTGCCGGATCTCGCCGCCCAGGAAGCGCGCCGCGGCGAGCATCGGCTCGTAGGCCGGGTGCTCGACCAGCACATCGTCGCCCGGCGCGACCAAAGCGGCCATGGCGAGCATGTTGGCCATCGAGGCGCCGTCCGCCATCACCACCCGGTCCGCGGTGACGCCGCATTTGGCGGCGATCGCCGCCCTGAGCGCGGGGCAGCGGTAGCGGCTGGCGCCATCGAGCCCGAGGTCCCCGATGTCGATCGGGAAACGATCCATTCGGAAATGCGGCACCTCGCTCGAGGCGAGGTTGTAGCGCGCCGGCGGCCGGGTCTTGGCCCAGTGCATATATTCGGACGCCGCCGCCCTCATGCGGCCGCTTTCTTGCGCTGCCAG
>DASQFO010000035.1:0-3039 GCA_035633095.1 Allosphingosinicella sp.
CGCGCGCGTGCGCCGGGCCTCCGCTGAAAATCTAGACTATTCGCGCCCCCGCCCGGGCGGCGCCGAGAAGGCCAAATCAGGAAGGCCAGACATGTCCGTGACCCGGAAATTCTATTCAGAGCGCGCCGCCGACGCCCGCCGCGACGCCGACACCGCCAACCTCGCCAACGTCCGCGACCGCCACCTGCGCGCCGCCGCCGCCTGGGACGTCATGGCCGCCCGCCTCGCCCGCACCGAGCGCATGCGCGCGGAGACCGACGCGAGGAAGGCGACGGAGCGCGAAGCCGAAGCGGTATTGATCGCGGCCGAGGTCGAGGCGATTTCCTGAGCGGGGGCGGTTGAACCTGCGGCCCAATCTACTATCGTTCGTTTATCCATTCGGGAGGGGGAAGCCGGATGACTGACGCCCAAGCCGCCGCCGAGCCCACCGCCGGACCGCCACCCCGCCGCATCGCCACCTTGGACATCGTCCGCGGCGTTGCGGTGATGGGCATATTGGCGATGAACATCGTCGCCTTCGCCATGCCCTTTCAGGCCTATATGAACCCTCTCGCCTACGGCATGGAGAGCGGCGCCGACCTCGCTTCGTGGGTGTTCAGCTTCGTCTTCGTAGACGGCAAGATGCGCGGCCTGTTCTCCTTCCTGTTCGGCGCCAGCACGCTCCTGGTGATCGAGCGCGCCGAGGCATCGGGCCGCGATCCGGCGATCGTCCATTTCAGCCGGATTGCCTGGCTGCTCGTGTTCGGGCTGATCCATTTCTACTTCATCTGGTTCGGCGACATCCTCACCGCCTACGCTCTGATCGGGCTCTTCCTCTATCTGTTCCGCCGCCACTCGATACGCGCCCTCATCGTCTGGGGCGCCGCTCTGGTCATTGTGCAGTTCTTCCTGTTCGCGGGCCTGGGCTATAGCGCGATCTACCTCAGCCAGGCCGCGGCGGCGCCCCAGCCGGATCCGGACATGGTCGAGCAATGGCGATCGATGCAGGAAGACTTCGCGCCGCTCACCGGCCAGCCGCTCGCCGACAAGCTCGCTTTGTACCGGGGGGCCTATGCGGGCCTGGTCGATCAGCGGCTGCTCGAGCACACGCTCGCGCCCTTCGTCAGCACGATCCTGTTCGCCGCCGAGACGCTCGCCTACATGCTGTTCGGCATGGCCGCGCTCAGGTCGGGCTTCTTCCGCGGCGACTGGGACGCGGCGCGCTACCGCAAGGCCGCCTTGATCGGCTTCGGCATCGGCGTGCCGGTCTATGCCGCTTTGGCCTGGCTCCTCGTCCGCGACAATTTCTCGGTGCCGATGCTGTTCACCCTCGCCATGGCCGCGACCACGCCGTTCCGGCCGGTGATGGTGGTCGCGATCGCCGCCCTGATCGTGCTCGCGACCCGGAGCGGCGGCGCGCTCGTCGACCGGATCGCCGCCGCCGGCCGCGCCGCCTTCACCAATTATCTCGGCACCTCGATCCTGATGACGAGCTTTTTCTACGGCTATGGCCTGGGCTTTTACGGGACGATGAGCCGGGTCGAATTGTGGCTGGTGGTGGCCGCGATGTGGGCGCTGATGCTGCTCTGGTCGAAGCCCTGGCTCGACCGCTTCCACTACGGCCCGTTCGAATGGCTGTGGCGCTCGCTCTCCCGCTGGGAGCTGCAGCCGATGCGCAAGCGCGGCGCCGCGCCGGCGCCGGTCGAGGCCTGATCAGCTCGTCGGCGGAGCCGGCGGCCGGGGCGGCACGAGCAGCAGGTCGAGCGGTGCCGCGGGGACGATCGTGGTGAGGCCGTCCTCGTCGGTCAGCGCGGGCAGCGGCCGGCCGTCGGGGAGGAAGGCGCGGCTGCGATAGCCGTGCGCGGCATCGCCGTCGGAGCGGACGCAGATCTCCTGGTCCTCCATGGCGAGGATCAGCATCCTGAACATGATCGGGATCTGCGCGTCGTTCGGCCCCGCCGCGGCGCCGGGCACCTCGTAGAGCAGGGCGTTGGTGATGCCGGGCGTGCAGTCGACGTCGCCGCGGCGGCGGAACTGGGCCCGCGTCGCGAACACGTAGCGCGCCGACAAGTGCACGAAATCGAGTTGCGGGCTCCCCAGGCGCACCGCCGCCGAGCCGAAGCTGTCGACGACCCGCCAGCCGGCCGGCGCGAAGTCCGCAAGCGGGCGCGCGGTGAGGATGCCGACGCTGGTGCCGTCGTCGCCCCGGTTCAGGAAGTAATGATCCTCGGCGCCGGCCGCGCGCAGATCGGCGTCGGGGTTGGCGCCGCCGCGGTCCCAATTCTCGACCCGCTCGCCGGGGCGCAGCATGCTGGTTCGAAGCTCGGCAAGCGCCCGCCGGAGCGTATCGCCGTCGGCGATTTGCAGGTCCTGCTCGCCATAAGGCTGTGCCGGCGCCGCCGCGGGCACCGCCGCGATCAGCGCGGCCGCCGCAATCCACGCCCATCGCCGCATCCCGTCTCTCCCTTTCGCACCGGGAGTAATCGCGCGCGCATCCATCAGGCAACCGAAATCAGGGGAAGCCTAGAGCCGCCCGAAATCCTGGTTGCTCGGCTTCTTGCCGAAGGCGGCGCGGCGCTGCGCGAGCGGATTGGTTTCCGCCTCGAGCAGGTCGAGCGTGCGCATGTAGAGCGGCCTCAATTCGGCGACCTGGGGCAGGATATCGTCCGGGAACAGATGCGATTCGAGCGCGCGGCGCCCCGCTTCCTCGATCTGCTCGGCCAGAGCGGCGACCGGCTCGGCGCCGAACTGGCGCGCTTCCCCCTTCAGCGTGTGGGCGGGAAGCACGAGACCGGCGGCGTCGCGGAGGTGCATCGCCTCCTCGATCCGGGCCACCGCTTTCTCGCCGTCTTCGCGGAAATAGCCGAGGATGCGCACGAAGCTCGCCCCGAGCTCGGTCCGCATTTGCGAAAATTTCGTCCAGTCGACGAGGTTGTCCACCGCCATTTTTCCCCTTCAGCCGCCTTTCCTACGCCCAAGCCGTAAACAGGGTGTTGACGAAGCGCGCGATGGACCACCGTAGGGATGGGCTGAAAAAAGCGGGACTGTCCCTATTTTTCA
>DASQFO010000036.1:0-2286 GCA_035633095.1 Allosphingosinicella sp.
CGCGGTTGGGCAGGCCGGTCAGCGCGTCGTGGAAGGCGAGATGCTGCGCCTGGGCCTCGCTCGCGCGCAGCTGCATCATGGCGGCATGAAGCTCGCCGGTCGCGCGCCGGAGCCAGCGCGCGAGCATGGCCATCAGGCCGATCATCGTCAGAATGAGGAGAGCCGTGATCGGCGCGAGCACGGCCATGATCCGGGTTCCGGGGAGCTCCGGCCGCCACATGAAGTGGGTGATGGTCCGCCCCCGCTCGTCGTCGAGCGGCAGGACTTGCTCGCCCGGCCGGGTTTCGGCGGATCGCGAGAAACGCGGAGTCGCGATCAAATTCCTCGTCTCCAGCGACCTCAGGAATGCCGGCCCGAGGAAACGGACGCTGACCAGAACGGGTTCGCGCCCCGGCGTCCGCGGCACCGCATCGGTGAAAGGAACGATCAGCATCGCGCTCGCCACCGCGGGCCTGCCGTTGATGCTGAGGAGTTCGGTGTCGTGGATCGCCTTTTGCGTCGTTAGATCGTCCGCACCGCCCCGGGTCTCGCCGGGATGGCGTCCGAACCGGTTGCCGCGTTCGCGAACGCGGCCGCGCACGACATCGATCAAATTCCCAAGGATCGGCCGCAGCTCCTCGAAGCGCCGGGGGGAAACGACGGCCCGATCGAGCATCGCATAGACAGGCTCGTCGCGCGCGTTCAGGACGATCGTATAGTCATGTCCATAAATGTCGCGAATTATCCCGCCGAAATTGGCGTCGAGCCATTGCCGGTCGAGATGCGGCCGACGCAGCTGGAGAACGACATCATCCCAAACGGCGAAGATTTCCTGTTCCTTGGCGAGGTTTGAGATCATGTTGTCGATCGCGCGTCGGGAGGTGCGGACCTGCCGCTCGACCGAGACCGCATCGCTCCGGCTCGCCGCCCAATAGAGGCCGAACCCCGCCAGCGCGATGAGGGCGAGTGTCGCCGCTACCAGCGGGATCAGGATCTTTGACCCGAAACGCCAGGCCGGCTTTGCAAAATCAGGCAATGAAGGACTCCGCTCGCCGAACATTCGGCCAGTTAGCCCCCTCGTGCCTTGCGAAGCCCTTCCGTCCGCCGGAGTAGAACTACCCGTCCCGCCCTTGGGTCGCCGGGCGGGCGGTTTCCCCAAGCCCCCCATTTGCCCTAATCACGCTTCATGGCCGGCCCGCATCCCGATCTCGTCGCGCGCTTCCGCGCCGATACCGAGGCGCTGACCGGCCCCGCGCCCGGCCTTCTCGGCGTCGCCGTCTCGGGCGGGCCGGACAGCCTGGCCTTGCTCCTCCTTGCCCACGCCGCCTTCCCCGGCCGCGTCCGCGCCGCCACCGTCGATCATCGCCTGCGCCCCGAAAGCGCCGCCGAGGCCGCCTTCGTCGCCGGCGTCTGCGCGCGGCTCGGCGTCCCGCACGCGACTCTCCCCGCCGAAGAACCAATCGAGGGCAATATCCAGTCCGCGGCCCGCGCCCTGCGCTACCGCCTGCTCGGCCGGTGGGCGCAAGACGAGGGCATCGCCTGGCTGCTCACCGCCCACCACCGGGACGACCAGGCCGAGACCCTGATCATGCGCCTCCAGCGCGGCGCCGGCCTTTCCGGCCTTTCCGGCATTCGCGCCGCCACCCGGATCGGCGCCACCGCAATCGCCCGCCCGCTGCTCGGCTGGACCCGCGCCGAGCTCGCCGGGATCGTCGCGGCGGCAAGGATCGAGCCGATCGAGGATCCGAGCAACACGGACGAGCGCTACGACCGCGCCCGCCTCCGCCGACGGCTCGCCGAGGCCGGCTGGATCGACGCCGCCGCTTTCGCGCGCAGCGCCGCCGCTCTGGCCGAGGCCGAGGTCGCGCTCGAATGGGTGGCGCTGCGGCTGCTCGAGGAGCGGGTCGAGCGCGACGGCGAGGAGGTCCGCTTCGACCCGGCGGGGGTTCCAGCCGAGCTGCGCCGCCGCATCCTGCTCGCCGTCCTGGGAACCGCCGATCCCCCGCGTGGGCCGGCGGTCCAGCGCCTGCTCGTAACGCTCGAAGCGGGCGAAACCGCCACGCTCGCCGGCGTCAAGTGCGAAGGCGGCCCGGTCTGGCGCTTCACCTCGGCCGCGCCGCGCCGCGGCTAGCGCGCGCGCTTCGCCCGCACCAGCGCCTCGTCGAGCGCGGACAGGAAGCGCGACCGGTCGGCCTTGGCGAACGGCGCCGGTCCACCCATGATCCCGTCCGCGCCGGCGCGCAGATCGGCCATGATCGCCCGGGTCGCGACCGCCGCGCCGATCGAGGCGGGGGTGAACGGCCTGCC
>DASQFO010000037.1:0-4709 GCA_035633095.1 Allosphingosinicella sp.
ACCACGACCACTTCGTCGATCAGCCGCTCGAGGAGCGGCCACATCGCGTCGAGCACGCGCGTGCTGCCGATGCCGTCGACGAAGCTCGGCGTGCGCGGCACCGTGACCGGCTCGCCCGCGTCGAGCGCCGCCCTGAGCGGCGTCGCCGTATCGGTCTCGACCGCCAGGATCCGGCAACCGGGCCGTATCATCCGAACCGCCTGGGCGATTCCACAGGCCAGCCCGCCGCCGCCGACCGCGATCAGCACCGCCTCGACCTCCGGAAAATCCTCGACGATCTCGGCGCCGATCGTGCCCGCGCCGGCGATGACCTCGCGCTCGCAGACCGGGTGGATGAACGTCCCCTCCTCGCCGGTCTCGCGCGTCTCAAGGATCCGCCACCAATCCTCGTGGCTGTGCGCGCGCACATCGGCGCCGAGCCGCTTCAGGCTCTCGATCTTGACCCGGGCCGCATTGTCGGGGACGTGGATCACGACCGGCAGGCCCTGAAGCCGCGCCGCGGCGGCGATCGCCTGGCCGAAATTGCCCGCGCTGGCGCTGACGATCGAGCCGATCGAGTCGCCCCGCTCGATCCGGGTCCTGAGCGCGTTGGTCGCGCCGCGTATCTTGTAGGAGCCGTAGGGCTGGAGGCATTCGAGCTTCAGCCGGATCGGCGCGTCGCGCATCGGCACGAGCGGCGTCCGTACGGCGACGCCGGCGATCCGCCGCCGCGCCTCGGCGATCTCATCGGCGGTCAATGGTTCGGTGAGGTTCATCGCCATGCCGGTCAGCGCCGCCGCGCCGTCTCCAGCGGCTCGGAAGTCACCGGATAGCCGATCCCTTCCGGAATGCAGACGTGCGGCGCGCCATCGCGATCCTCGAGCCAGGGGGTGATCTTGCTCACGGGATGCCGGGCGGCGTCGGCCCGCGCCTCGGCGATCGAGCCGAAGCGGGCCAGGCGCTCGAGGTTGCGCCGGGTCGGGAAGATCGCGTGGGCGCTGCCGCTGTCTATCTCGGCCAATATGTCGGCCGCGCTCGCCCAGAAGGCGCGCACCGCCTCATGCTCGCTGACCACAGGCTCGGGCGCGCCCGCGGGCGCTTGCGCGAGGAAGAACAGCGTGTCGAAGCGCCGGGTTTCGCGGAAACTGGGGCACCAGCGCGCGAATAGGGTCAACGCCGCGCTATCGATCGCGAGGCCGTGGGCGGCGAGCAGCGAGGCGAAGGGCTCCTCCTCGACGATCCCCGCCCGCAATGCTTCGGCCACGCCCGCATCGGGCGCCGGCAGGAGCCCGGGCGCCAGGCCCGTCTCCTCGATCGTCTCCCTTATCGCCGCCACCTTGGCCGCCTCGGTCCCGATCAGCTCGGCCGTGCGATGATCGTCGGCGTCGATCCGGCCGCCGGGAAAGACCAGCGCGCCGGCCGCGAACGCCATCTGCCCGGTCCGCTCGGTCACCAGCAATTCGGGCGGTCCGCCGACGGCCGCCTCGCGCATCAGCACCAAAGTCGCGGCGGGAATGGGCTCGGAAAGCTCGGACATCCGCGCCCTGCTAGGCGCGAAGCCGGCGCGATGCTAGGCCCTCAACATGAACGGAATCGGGGGCTTCGACCGGCGCGCCTTCCTCGCCATGGCCGGGGCGGCGGCGTTCGCACCGCCGGTCTTCGCCCGGGCGCCGCGCACCGGCCCGATCATCGTCAATGCGCTCGGCGGCCTCAATGACCCGAACGTCGAGACCGAGACCGACCGGCGGACGCTGTCGGACCGGGTCATCGCCGACGCCCGCGCTTCGGGCCTCACCGCGGTCAACGTCACCATGGGCTATGTCGCCGGCGACGAGGAGCCGTTCGAGCAGACGATCCGCGAAATCGCCCGCTGGGACGCGCGCGTCCGCGGCCGGCCCGCCGATCTCCTCCAGGTGCTGACGGCCGCCGATATCCTGCGCGCCAGGCGCGAGCGCAAAATCGGGATCATCTACGGCTTCCAGAACGCGGCGATGATGGGTGGCGACGCGAGCCGGGTCGAGACCTTCGCCGATCTCGGCGTGCGCGTGATCCAGCTCACCTACAATCCCGCCAACAGCCTCGGCGACGGATCGATGGCGCCCGGCAATCGCGGCCTCACCCGGTTCGGCCGCGAGGTGATCGAGCGGCTCAACGCGAGCCGCGTCATGGTCGATCTCTCGCACAGCGGCGAGCGCACCTGCCTCGAGGCGGCGCGCGCCTCGCGGGCGCCGATCTCGATCAACCACACCGGCTGCCGCGCCCTCGTCGACCTGCCGCGCAACAAGACCGACGAGGAGCTGCGCCTCGTCGCCGCGCGCGGCGGCTTCATCGGCATCTATTTCATGCCGTTCGTCAATGCGCGCAGCGTCTGCACCGCGGAAGACGTCGCCCTTCATATCGGCCACGCCGTCAACGTCTGCGGCGAGAACCATGTCGGCATCGGCAGCGACGGCGGCACCACCGGGATCGACGACATGGCCGCCTATCGCGCGGCGATGCGCGATGAGGTCGCCCAGCGCCGCGCCGCCGGCATCGGCGCCACCGGCGAGAATCCCGACACGCTGCCGTTCTGCGAGGAGCTGAGCGGCCCCGGCCAGTATCGCCGCCTGATCGCCCTGCTCGAAGCGCGCGGCCATCCGGCGCGGCGGATCGAGAAGATCCTCGGCCTGAACTTCGTCTCCTTCGCGCGCGAGGTCTGGGGCGGGTGAGCCAGGACTGGATCCAGTTCATCAACACCGGCGTGGTGCCGATCGGGCTGATGCTGATCATGTTCAGCCTTGGGCTCACCCTCGCCCTCAAAGACTTCGTCCTGGTCGCGCGCAGCCCGCTGCTGGTCGGCGCGGGCTTCGCCACCCACCTCTTCGTCCTGCCGCTGCTCGGCCTTGCGATCGGCGTCGTCTTCCGGCTTTCGCCCGAAATCGCGCTCGGCCTGTTCATCGTCTCGCTTTGCCCCGCCGGCACGACCTCGAACGCGCTGACCTTCGTCGGCCGCGGCAATGTCGCGCTCGCCGTGGTGCTGACCGCGCTGACCAGTCTCGTCACCGTCTTCACCATCCCCCTCATCCTGAGCTGTGCCCTGCCCTGGTTTCTCACCGGCGGCGGCCGGGAGGTGCCGACGCTCTCGGTGCCTAGCGTCATCCTGCAGCTCGTCAGGATCACATTGCTGCCCATCGTCGCCGGCATGATCGTCAAGCACTTCCGGCCTGATCTCGCCGCCCGCCTCGCGCGCTGGCTGAGGCCCACCGCGTTCGTGATTCTCATCGTCGTGATCGGCTTTTCGGTGATCGTCAGCCTGGAGATGGTGCTCGACAATCTCGTCCGCGCGACACCGGCCATCCTCGCGCTCAACCTCGCCGCGATGGCGTTCGGCCTGCTTCTCGGCCGGCTGCTCGGCGCCAATGCGCGCGATACGATGACCCTGGCCATCGAAACCGGCGTCCAGAACGTGACACTCGCCATCTTCCTCACCCTGACCGTCCTCGGCAGCCTGCCGCTCGCCGTCACCCAGAATATCTACGGCGTGGTGATGATCCTCAACGCCGGCCTCCTGATCCGCTGGTGGCGGGGGCGGATCGCGGCGGAAGCACCATGATCATCGTCTCCGCCGAGGAGGTCGCGAGGCTGCTTCCCTACGAAGACTGCATTCCGCTGATGCGCGAGGCGATGATCGCGCTCTCGCAGGGCCGCACCAGGCAGATCCTCCGCTCGATTCTCGATCTGCCGCAAGGGCGCGCGTTCGGCGTGATGCCGGGTGCGATGCTCGAGGACGACCGAGAGGTGTTCGGCGCCAAATTGGTCAGCGTCTATCCCGACAATTTCTTGGCGGGCGGCCCCTCCCACCAGGGCGTCGTCGCCTTGTTCGACGCCGAGACCGGCGCGCCCGCGGCGATTCTCGACGCCGGCGAGATCACCGCGATCCGCACCGCCGCCGCCTCGGCCGCCGCCACCGATGCGCTCGCCCGAAGGGACGCAAGCCACCTCGCCATATTGGGCTATGGCGAGCAGGCCCGCCGCCACGTCGCCGCGATCCGCCACGTCCGCCCGATCGAGCGGGTCACAATCTGGGGCCGGGACTTCGCCAAGGCTCAGGCCTTCGGCGGCGTTGCCTGCGAAACCGTCGAAGAGGCGGTCGCGGGCGCCGACATCATCTGCACCGTGACCGCCGCCGCCGAGCCGATCCTGGCCAGCGAGTGGGTGGCCGACGGCGCCCATATCAACGCGGTCGGATCGAGCCGCGCCGGACCGGCCGAGATCGACAACGCGCTGGTCGCCCGCGCCCGCTTCTTCGCCGACCACCGCGCCGGCGTCCTCGCGCAAGGGTCCGAGTTCATCCGGGCGCGCGAGGCAGGCTTGATCGGCGACGATCACCTTCTCGGCGAGATCGGGGAGGTGTTCGCGGGGGGCGTCGAGGGCCGCCGCACCGACGCCGACGTGACGATCTACAAATCGCTCGGCAGCATCGTCCAGGACCTGGCCGCGGCGCGGTCCATCGTGGGGAAATTGCGGGAAGGATGACGCTTCCGGCCGGGTTGCATCGCGCCGCACCCGTCGCTATCTGGGCCGTCCCGAAAGGCGCGGGGCTGTAGCTCAGATGGGAGAGCGCTGCAATCGCACTGCAGAGGTCAGGGGTTCGATTCCCCTCAGCTCCACCAGCCCTTTCCCCGCGCTCCCCCCTGTTCTTTTTGACTCTTGGCGCGGCGGCGCGGAAGAAGGGCGATATTCGATCAGGG
>DASQFO010000038.1:0-1599 GCA_035633095.1 Allosphingosinicella sp.
CGGCATCGCCGAGGCCCAGCGGAGCAGCGCTTATAACGGCCGCGTCTGGCGCGATCGCCAGGGCCGCTATCGCTGCCGCCGCTCCAACGGCACCACCGGCATGCTCATCGGCGGCGCCGCCGGCGCCCTCGCAGGCCGCGCCATCGATACGCGGGGCGAGCGCACCACGGGCACCGTCGTCGGAGCGGTCGCGGGCGCCCTGGTCGGCCGCGAGATCCAGCGCAGCCGGAGCACTCGCCGCTGCCGCTAACGGCTTCGGCCTGACCTGAAACCGGAAACGGGCCGCCTCCCTCCAGGGAAGCGGCCCGTTTTCCATGGACCGGAAGGGCCGCTCAGCCGGCCTTGGGCTTGGGCTTGGGCTTGGCGGCCGCTTTCCTCGCGGGCCTGGCCTTGCGCGCGGCGGGCCCCTTGCTGGTCGGCTTGGCGGTCCCGGCCTTCGCCGCGGCGGGCCGCGACGTCTTGGAGGCCGCGGGCTTGCGCGTGCTCGCCTTGGCGGTTCCGGCCCGCGCCGATGGCCTCTTCTTCGCCGGCGCCTTGCGCGTCCCGCCCGACGGCCGCGCCGGAGCGGCGCGGGCAGCGGCCGCCAGCTCCGCCGTCTCGCCCATCATCCGGCGCACCGCCTCGGTCGCCGCGTTGATCATCGCCGCGCCGATCTTGTTGGCGCTGTCGGCGGCGGCGTCGGCGGCCGCCTCTGCGGCCTCGCGGGCGTTGCGGGCGCCGCGCTTGGCGGTCTCGCGAACATTCTTGTTGGCGGCGAGCGCGGCCGCGGCGGTGACCAGGCCGGCGGCGAGCAGGCTGCGCGCCACCGGGTTGCGGGCGAGATCGGCGGCGCGCCGGCCCGCTTCGCGCAGGGCGTCGGGGATCATGTCGGCCGCGGAGCCGCCGCCCGACTTGTCATTGCTGCCGCCAGAGGATTTCTTCGCCATGATCGTGTCTCCGGTTGGTCATATCCGATGCGTCACAGACCCATGAGGGCGCGAACGGTTCCGCGCCGGGGCGATGTCTCCTGACAAGCGAAAGGCCGCCGGGATGGTCCCGACGGCCCTTCGACATGGTCAGCGGCCGGAAGCCGACTGCCCGGAAGTATCTGGAAAGGTTAGGCTTCCAGCTCCCGAACGGACTTGACCGACCCCTCTGCTGAACCATGAGACATCGGATCACCTCCTTTCGCTAGTTGATGGCGGCACCACTATGATTCCCGCCGAATCGCGGATCAAGTCTTGATCTCAATTATTTTGACGCTAGGATTCCATTCCTCGCGGCGCCCGGAAGGGCGCTTTTTTATTGCCCGCGGCAATCCTCGATCACCCGCGCCAATTCAGGCCATGCGGGAAGGATCAGCGCCTGGCCGCCTTCGGCATAGACCAGGAAGCGGCCGCGGCTGAACGCCATTTGCTCGAGCAGCGGATCGGAGACCGGGACGTCTGCGATCATGTCGTTGAAGTGGATCGTGACCGGCAGCCGCCGCTCGCCATAGCTGGTTCGGATGACAAATCCGTCCGGGCGGGTCAGGCCGCTGATCCCGATCATTATCCCCGGACCATGGCGGTTGCAGCGCACGACGAACTCCAAGCGATCGGATCGGAAGCCGGCGGCGGG
>DASQFO010000039.1:0-3001 GCA_035633095.1 Allosphingosinicella sp.
TTTCGTCGGTCGTGATCGGGCAGATGGCCACGGAAACCGTGTCCCGATAGTCGTCGGACTGCAGGATCAATGCGGGGCGCGGCTTCCCGGCAATCCCCGGTCCCCCCGACATCGTCCATAGGTCGCCTCGATTCACCGTGACGAGCGCCTAGTCGTCAAGAGGCGCGTCATATGGCGGGAGAGAATCCCAGGCGTAGACCGAGTCGATCCAGGCCTGATGTTCGGCTTCATGCGGACTGTTGGCGACCGCCAGCGAAGCGAGGCGCGCCTGCTCCTTGAACTCGGCGGAATGAACGTCCGGCACCCAGAATTGCTTGGGCCGCAGCCCTTGGGCGCGCAATGCCGCGCGGCGCCGGGCGACGCGTTCGCGGCCGGGAACGGGCGTCGGCTTGTTCATCGCTTTCTCCGTTACATGTAACGTAACGCGCAAAACCGTCCTTTTCAAGCCGTCGCCGGGCGGGACGGTCGCCCCTTCGCCGCCTATTGGCTTTGCGCGCGCGAAGGGGCAGTATCGGGGCGGGAGGCGAATCACTATGTCTCGGCACCGAAAATCGGCGACCGGCAAAGGGATAGGCGTGGCCGCGCGGCTCGCGGGCCTCGCCGCGCTCGCCTGGAGCGGCGCGGCGCAGGCGTCGCTTGCGGACCCCGCGGGCTCGGGCGTTATCGTCTCGGCGGTGCGCTGGCTCGAAGGCACGTTGCTCGGCACGATCGCGACCGTGGTCGCGGTGATCGCGGTCGCCTCGGTCGGCTTTTTGATGCTGACCGGGCGGATCAACTGGCGCTACGGCGCCACCGTCATCCTCGGCTGCTTCATCCTTTTCGGCGCCGCCAGCATCGTCGCCGGGATCCAGTCGACCGCCAGTTTGGGCCGCTAACCCATGACCGGGCTCGAGCGGGACACCCTGTTCGTCGCGCTGACGCGGCCGCAAATGTTCGCGGGCGTCACCTACAGCTACTTCATCGCCAATGCGGTGATCGCCACCGAATTGTTCCTCGTGTTCCGCTCGGCCTGGGTGATCGCGGCCGCTTTGGTGATCCATGCCGTCGGGGTGGTCTATTGCGTGCGCGAACCGCGCTTCTTCGACCTCTGGGTGACCCGGGTCGCGCGATGCCCGCGCGTCAAGAATCATGCGATCTGGCGATGCAACTCCTACCGCCCCTGACCAAGGACGCGCGCACCGTCGCGCGCGAAATGCCGGCCGGCCGGCATCTCCCCTACGCACGCCATGTCGACGACCACACGATCGAGACTCGCGACGGCATGCTGATGCAGATGATCCATCTGCGCGGCCTCCTGTTCGAGACCGCCGACAGCGAGGAGATCAATTACCGCAAGCGCCTGCGCGACGCGATGCTTCAGGCGATCGGCTCGTCGCGGTTCGCGCTCTACCACCATGTCGTCCGCCGCCGGATCGACGTCTCCCTGTCGTCAGACCATCCCGACCCCTTTTCGCGCGAGCTCGACGCGGTCTGGCGCGAGCGGCTCTCGGCCAAGCGCCTCTACGTCAACGATCTGTTCCTGACCCTGATCCGCCGCCCGCTGCAGGGCCGGGTCGGCACCTTCGACCGGCTGGGGGCGCTGTTCGGACGCTCGGACGACGAGAGCGAGGCCGCCGCCGCCTACGAGCTGCGCCAGCTCGACGTGGCGCGCGATGCCTTGCTTGCCGCTTTGGGCAGCTACGCGCCCCGGCTGCTCGGTGTCTACGAGACCGCGCAGGGGCCCTGCTCGGAGCTGCTCGAATTCCTTTCCGCGCTCTACAATGGCGAGATGCGGCCGGTGCTGATGCCGGTGCAGGATCTCGGCGCCTACCTTCCCTACCGGCGGATCAGCTTCGGCCAGGAGACGGTCGAGCTCGGCCCCAGCGCGAACCTCGAGCGCGGCTTCGTCGGCATGGTCTCGATCAAGGACTATCCGGGACAGACCGCGCCCGGCATGCTCGACGAATTGCTGCGCATGCCGTTCGAGATCACGGTTTCGCAATCGTTCGGCTTCGTCGAGCGCCAGGCGGCGCTGTCGCGGATGAACCTGGCGCTCAGGCGGATGCGCTCGGCCGAGGACGAGGCGGTCTCCTTACGCGCCGATCTGTCGAGCGCAAAGGACGAGGTCGCGGCGGGCCGCGCCGGCTTCGGCGAGCACCATATGACGATCGCGGTCCGCGGCGACACGCCGGGCGAGGTCGACGACGGCGTCGCCGAGGCGCAAGCGGCATTGGCCGATCTCGGCATCATCACGGTGCGCGAGGAGATCGCGCTCGAACCCGCGTTCTGGGCGCAATTCCCGGGCAATTTCAAATATATCGCGCGGCGCGGCATGGTCTCGACGGGTAATTTCGCGGGGCTCGCCTCGGGGCACAACTTCCCGCTCGGCCAGGCCGAGGGCAATCATTGGGGCGAGGCGGTGACCTTGCTCGAGACCACCGCAGCCGGGCCCTATTATTTCAACTTCCACCAGGGCGACCTCGGCAATTTCACGGTCATAGGCCCGTCGGGCTCGGGCAAGACGGTGGTCCTGAACTTCCTGCTCGCCCAGGCGCGCAAGTTCCGCCCCAGGATCATCTTCTTCGACAAGGACCGCGGCGCCGAGCTTTTCATCCGCGCGATCGGCGGGCGCTACGACCTGCTGCGCCCGGGCGTTCCTTCGGGGCTGAACCCGCTCCAGCTTCCCGACGAGCCGGTCAACCGGCAGTTCCTGACCGACTGGCTGGCCCTGCTCGCGGGCGGCGCGGACATCGAGGACGTGGCGGGTATCAAGGAGGCGATCGACGCCAATTTCCAGCAGCCCGTCGAGCACCGGCGGCTGCGCCATCTCGCCGAGCTGTTCCGCGGCGCGCACCGGCCGACCGCCGGCGACCTCTGGTCGCGGCTCAGGCCGTGGTGGGGCGACGGCGAGCGCGCCTGGCTGTTCGACAACGAGCGCGACCAGATCGACCTCTCCGCCGAGGCGGTCGGCTTCGACATCACCTCGATTCTCGACGATCCGACGATGCGCACCCCGGCGATG
>DASQFO010000040.1:0-3218 GCA_035633095.1 Allosphingosinicella sp.
TCGGCGATGACATGGCTGCCGGTGCCGATCAGGCCGCGCACGAACGCCTTGTCGGCCACCGCTTTTTCGTCGAGCAAGGCGGTGAAATGGCCATGCCGGTGCGGCCGGCTCTCGTTCTCCAGCCGCCGCCCTTCCGCCGTCCATTTCCGCAGGCCGCCGTCGAGGATCGCGACATAATGCGCGCCAAAGGCCCGCAGCATGAACCAGGCCCGCGCCGCGCTATGCAGCGGGCTGTTGTCGTAGACGACGACGCGGTTGCCGTCGCCGATTCCCAAAGTCTGCATCCGGCTCGAGAATTTGTGCGCGGGCGGCAGCATGTGCGGGAACGGGCTGTCGCGATCCGCGATTTCGCCGATGTCGAAGAAGACCGCGCCCGGAATGTGCGCGGCCTCGAATTCCGCGCGCGCGTCGCGGCCCATGCCGGGCAGGAACAGGGTGGCGTCGACCACCCGCAGGTCGCCCGCGCCCAGCTCGGCATCCAGCCATTCGGTCGAAACCAGCGAATCCACGCCGCTTCCTACCCCGCCCTCAGCCGAACGTGAAGGCGAAGGCCTCGACGCCGGGATCGAGGAACTCGATCTCGAAGGTCCGCTCGCCGATCGCGCCGGGCTGGCGGACGAGCTGGTAGAGCCGCTGGCCGCGAACGATGCCACTGCCCCGGGCGTCGACATCGATCCCCGCCGCCGCGCCCGGCGCCCGGCCATCGATGGTAATTCGGAAGCGCGCCGGCCGCCCGCTGCCGAGCACGAGGTGGAGGTCGCGCGCGTGGAAGCGGAAGGCGATCCGCCCGCCGGCCCGGTCGAGCCGCGACGCCTGCCGCCCCACCGTCCAGCTCCCCGCCAGCGACCAGCGGTTCAAGGTCAGCGGCGCGGCGGCATAAGCCTGGCTGCGGTCGCGCACCAATCCGCCCGGCGAGGCGAAATTGGCGGCGCGGGCATAGCCCAGATAGGTTTCGGGCGAGCGCAAGCTCTGCCGCTGCGCGCCCGCGCTCGCGCCCTCGGCCTCGACCCGGGCGCCGCCGCCCATCGGCGGGTGCCCCGCTTCGGTCAGGAGCTGGCGGATCACGCGTTCGGACGTGTCGTAATTGCCCTCGCCGAAATGGTGGTAGCGGACGCGGCCCCGGTGATCGATGAAGTAGTGCGCCGGCCAGAACCGGTTGTTGAAAGCCCGCCAGAGCGCGAACTCGTTGTCGATCGCGACCGGATAAAGGATGCCGAGATCGGCCGCCGCGCCGCGCACGTTGCCGACGTCGCGCTCGAACGCGAATTCGGGCGCGTGGACGCCGATCACAACGAGGCCGTCGCGCCGGTAGCGTTGGTCCCAGCCGACGACATAGGGGATCGAGCGCAGGCAGTTGATGCAGGAATAGGTCCAGAAATCGATCAGCACGACGCGCCCGCGCAGCCGCTCGCGGGTCAGCGGATCGGAGTTGAGCCATTGGGTGATGCCGTGGAGCGGCGGCATTTCGCCCTCGACCGCCAGGTTCAATCGTCCTCCGGGCCCTTCCGATAGCGCCGACGCGCCCTTCGGCATGTCCATGCCGAGCCGGCCGGCGAGGCCCTGTTCGAGCACTTCGGTCTGCGCCGTCGAAAGCCGCGCGAGATAAGTGGTGTCGAGCCCGAGCGCGATCGCCGCCACTCCGGCGAGCACCAGCACGCCAAGCCCGCGCCGCACCCATTCGCCGGCGCCGATCGAGCGCTTCATCGCCGCGAACACCCTGCCCCCGACCAGCAGGGCCAGCGCCAGCGAGGTCGCCGCGCCGAGCGCATAGGCGAGCAGCAGCAGCGACGTTCCGACGCTGGCGCCGTTCAGCGCCGCCCCGGTCAGGATCAGCCCCAGGATCGGCCCGGCGCAGGGCGCCCAAAGCAGGCCGGTCGCGATTCCGAGCAACAGCGACGAGCCGATTCGCTCCTGACCCTGATCGGCTTTGTCGGACAGCCGCGAACCCAGCCGCACCAAAGGCTGCATCGCCCGGTCGGCGAGCCTCGGCAGCAGCAAGGTGAGGCCGAAAAAGCCGAGCAGCGCGATCGCGAGCCAGCGCCCGGCCTGGTTGGCCTGCACCGCCCAGCCGCCGCCCACCGCGGCGAGGCTCGCCACGGCGGCGAAGGTCACCGCCATGCCGGCGAGCAAAGGCAGCGAGCTCCTCAGGAACGAGCGGTTGGCGCGGGCGAAGACGAACGGCAGCACCGGCAGGATGCACGGGCTGAGGATCGTCAGCACGCCGCCCAGATAAGCGACCAGGAACAGGAGCATGAGAGGCGTCTCCTCGGGAGAGGTCAGATGATGCCCGGGAACGCGCCCCCGTCGATCAGCAGGCTCTGGCCGGTGATATAGCCCGCCTGGGCCGAGCAAAGGAAGGCGCATGCGGCGCCGAACTCGTCCGGATCGCCGAAGCGCCTGGCCGGTATCCCCCGCTCGCGCTCGGCGCGGATCTCGCCCGCGCTTCGCCCGCTTTGCCGCGCCTGGCTTTCGACCAAAGCGGCGATCCGGTCGGTGTCGAACATGCCCGGCAACAGATTGTTGATGGTGACATTGGCGTGCGCAACACTGCGCGCCACGCCCGCCACGAAGCCGGTCAGCCCCGCCCGCGCGCCGCTCGACAGATCGAGTCCGGAGATCGGCATCTTCACCGATCCCGAGGTGATGTTGACGATCCGCCCGAAGCGGCGCTCGACCATCCCGTCGATCACCGCCTGGATGAGCTGGATCGGCGCGATCATGTTCGCCTCGAGCCCCGCGATCATCGCGTCATGGTCGATGGCGCGGAAGTCGCGCGGCGGCGGTCCGCCATTGTTGTTGATGAGGATATCGACCCGATCGAAGGCGGCCAGCAGCGCCGCCCGGCCTTCTGCCGTCGAAACATCCCCTGCGACCGCCACCACCTCCGCGCCCGTTTCGGCCGCGATCTCGTCGCGGACCCGGCGCAGCCGCTCCTCGTCGCGCCCGTTGACCGCGACCCGCGCCCCGGCCCGCGCCAAGGCGGCGGCGCAGGCCCGGCCGAGCCCGCGGCTCGACGCGCAGACGATCGCGTTCCTGCCGGCGATCCCCAGCTCCATCTAGCCCCCCACCGCCTCGAGGACGCCGAGCCGCGCCAGCATTTCGAGATATTCCGCCACTTCCTCGATCGGCGCCGCGCCGACCGTGGCGGCGAGCGCGTCCCTGATCTCGCCGACGCTGCGCCGTCCGTCGACCAGGTTCAGCGCCTCGTAGCCGAAGCT